>NZ_BAAJYR010000300.1:0-4326 GCF_057546605.1 Acidovorax sp. KPB24-03
CGCGCGCGGGGGCCTGGCGCGGGGTCGGGGTTTCGATGCCGGAGCGCCCGCGCGGGCCAGGCCGTCGCAGCGCTGCGCGATGAGCGTGGCCAGACAATCGAGCTGCGCATGGGCGGCTTCGTCGGCGGGACGGAACATCTCCAGCAGGCCCAGGCCGCGCAGGGTGGAGAACACCAGCCCCACGAACCCTTCGCGCTCCGGGTCGCCTGCCAGTTCGGGAAACGCCTCGAAGAACCCCGTGTGCATGCGCGCATTGAGGTCCTGGCGCAGCGCGGCGATGTGCGCCACCACCTCGGGCTGGTTGCGGCTGCCCAGGTAGATGTTCCACGCCGCCATGAAGCGCGGCTGCGCATAGACGATGTGCCACGCGGACCGCACGAAATGCTGCGCGCGCTGCAGCGCCGGCAGCGATGCGGCGGGCCACAGCAGGCCCTCGCGGTCCTGCGCCGCGATCAGCTCGGCGAGCACGCGCATCATCAGCGCGGCCTTCGACTCGAAGTGGTGCTGCACCGCCCCAGACGTCATTCCCGCCGTGCGGGCCAGCTCGTGGATCGACATCGCCTCGAAGCTGCGCGACTGGATGACCTCGATGGCCGTGGCGATCAGGCGCTGCTGCGTGGCGGCGCTGCGCTCGGCATGGGTGCGGCGGGGCGTGCGGTGGATCATCGGCGGCAAACGTTATACATTTCGAACGTAATGTAAATACGCGGCAGCGAGACCGTCAATCCCGGGCAATCCCCTGCCTGCGACGGGCTGCCTACAATGAAAAAGCCGCACCCATTCCAGCCTGGAGACACGCCATGAACGCCCCCGCCGCCGCCAAGCACCTGCTTCCCGAAATCCACCTGCGCCCCGTTCCGCAGGCACTGCTCGACGCACTCGCCGCCCGCTTCGGCGCGCAGTGCTCCACGGCCCAGGCGGTGCGTGAACAGCACGGTCGCGACGAGGGCTCGCTCAAGGCGCCGCCCCCCTCGGCCGTGGTGTTCGCCGAAACCACGCAGGACGTGGCCGACGCCGTGAAGCTCGCCGCGCAGCACGACGTGCCGGTGATTCCGTACGGCGCGGGCTCCTCGCTCGAAGGCCACCTGCTGGCCGTGCAGGGCGGCATCAGCATCGACGTGAACCGCATGAACCGCGTGCTCAGCGTCGATGCCGACGACCTCACCGTGACCGTGCAGCCCGGCATCACGCGCAAGCAGCTCAACGATGCCATCAAGGACACGGGCCTGTTCTTTCCCATCGACCCCGGCGCGGACGCCAGCATCGGCGGCATGTGCGCCACCCGCGCCAGCGGCACCAACGCCGTGCGCTACGGCACCATGCGCGAGAACGTGCTGGCCCTCGAAGTGGTCACGGCCGGCGGCGAGGCCATCCGCACCGGCACACGCGCCAAGAAGAGCGCCGCGGGCTACGACCTCACCCGCCTCCTGGTGGGCAGCGAAGGCACGCTGGGCGTGATCACCGAGGTCACCGTGCGCCTGTATCCGCTGCCTGAGGCCGTGTCGGCCGCCATCTGCTCGTTCCCGAGCATCGAGGCGGCCGTGCGCACCACCATCCAGACCATCCAGCTGGGCGTGCCGATCGCGCGCGTGGAGCTGATCGACGCGCACACCGTGCGCATGGTCAACGCCCACAGCAAGCTGGGCCTGCGCGAGGAGCCCATGCTGCTCATGGAATTCCACGGCTCGCCTGCCGGCGTGAAGGAGCAGGCCGAGGTGGTGCAGGAGATCGCGGCCGAGTTCGGCGGCAACGCGTTCGAATGGGCCACCACCCCCGAGGAACGCACCCGCCTGTGGACCGCGCGGCACAACGCCTATTTCGCCGCGGTGCAAAGCCGCCCTGGCTGCCGCGCCATCAGCACCGACACCTGCGTGCCCATCAGCCGCCTGGCCGACTGCCTGCTCGACTCGGTGACCGAGGCCGACGCGAGCGGCATCCCCTACTTCCTCGTCGGCCACGTGGGCGACGGCAACTTCCACTTCGGCTACCTGATCGACCCCGAAAGCGCCGAAGAGCGCCTGAAGGCCGAGGACCTGAACCACCAGCTCGTCGCCCGCGCCCTGCGCCTGGGCGGCACCTGCACGGGCGAGCACGGCGTGGGCCTGCACAAGATGGGCTTCCTCCTGGACGAGACCGGCGCGGGCGCGGTGGACATGATGCGGGCCATCAAGCGCGCGCTGGACCCGAAGAACATCCTGAACCCGGGCAAGATCTTCGCGCTGTGACGCGGGCGGCAGAAGGCCGGCCCCTTGCAGCGATTCAAACATGGCACGTTCTCCGGACGGAACCCACCGGGCGGCGCTGCGCTTCGAAGGCGAGATCCGGTTCGGCCCGGAGTACTTTCGCCTGTCGATCGACGGCCGCGGCATCCCGCACCGGCTCTTCGGCCAGCCCCTCCAATGGTCGCCCGACTCGCGCTTTCTGGCCGCGCAGGAATGGCTGACCACCGACTACGCCGCAGGGCCCATCACCTGCGCTGCGCTGATCGACGTGGACGGGTGGAAGATCGCCCGGCTGGAGGTGCTGGCCAAGGGGTTTGCGCAGGACTTCCAATGGGACGCGGCCTCCCTTCGGTACCAGCAGGCCTTTGCGGCCCGATCCACGGCCCGGTGCGCCCGGGTGGCACTGGAATCCGTGGAGGGCTGGGCGCCCATCGACGCCGCCCCGCCGCTTCCAGCCGATGGGGCATGACGCCTGGGACCGCCGCGCCTGCAACGCTAAAGTCCGCGGGATGGCCACCAACCACCCGGAGAATCCATGAAGTGCTTCGTACACCAGGGCGCCGACGCCGTGGGCACCTGCCGCGCCTGCAACAAGGGGGTCTGCCCGGCCTGCGCCAAGGACCTGGGCCATTCCATCTGCTGCAGCCAGGGCCCTTGCGAGACCAAGGCGCGCACGCTGGATTCGCAGGTCGCGCAAAGCAGCGTGGTGCTGGCCGCGCAGCGGCGCAACCGCTTCCTTGCGCCCCTGTTCTTCATCGCTGCCGGTGCCCTGTTCATCGCCTTTTCCGGCAGCGGCAAAGGGTCATGGTTCGGTTTCGGCCATGCCTTCGGGCTGGGGTTCATCGTTTTCGGCATCGTCCTGGGCATCGCCAGCCACCGGTACGCCAGGGAGCTCGAACGCAAGGCCTGATGCACCGCCGGCCAGCGCCATCCGCCATGCACGGATGGCCAAAAGGCACCCCAAGGCATGAGATGCTCCGCCAAACGCCCAACGCAGGCTTTTGCGTCCATCCAACCATTCCAACAGGGGAGACAAACCCATGCCAGACCACCGCGCCGCCGACAGCGGCTTACAGCAAACGCGCAAGGCCACCGCCAGTGGCTGGATCGGCTCGGTGCTGGAGTACTACGACTTCTTCATCTACGCCACCGCCGCATCGCTGATCTTTCCCCAGATCTTCTTTCCCGCAGGCAACCCGACGGCGGCCATCGTGGCCTCGCTCGCCACCTACGGCGTGGGCTACGTGGCCCGGCCCATCGGTGCCCTGGTGCTCGGCCACTGGGGCGACACCCATGGCCGCAAGCAGGTACTGGTGCTGTGCATGTTCCTGATGGGCTTTTCCACCCTGGCCGTGGGCCTGCTGCCCACCTATGCGCAGGCCGGCCTGCTGGCCCCGGCGATGCTCGTGGTGCTGCGCCTGATCCAGGGCTTCGCGGTGGCCGGCGAGATCTCGGGGGCCAGCTCGATGATCCTGGAGCACGCGCCGACCGGGCGGCGGGGCTTTTTATGCCAGCTTCGCGCTGCAGGGCGTGCAGGCAGGGCAGGTGCTGGCGGCGGCGGTGTTCCTGCCGCTGGCGTATTTCTTGCCGGCCGAGCAGTTCAACACCTGGGGCTGGCGCGTGCCGTTCCTGCTGAGCTTCATCGTCATCCTGGTGGGCTACTACATCCGCCGCGAAGTGCAGGAGACCCCCGTGTTCACCGCCGAGCGCCGGCAGGGCGCCGTGCCGCGCGCGCCCATCGTGCAGGCGTTCCAGGAGAACGGGCCGAACATGCTGCGCGTGGTGTGCATGGCGCTCATGAACGTGATCCCGGTGGTGGCGACGGTGTTCGGCGCGGCCTATGCCGTGCAGCCGGGCTATGGCGTGGGCTTCGACAAGAGCGTGTACCTGTGGATTCCGGTGCTGGGCAACATCGTCGCGGTGCTGGTGATCCCGCACGTGGGCAACCTGTCGGACCGCATCGGCCGGCGCCCCGGTGTACATCGTCCGGCGCGCTGCTGGGCATTGCCTGGGCCTTCGTGTTCTTCGTGCTGATGGACCGGGCGCAGCCGTCTCGGCCATCTGCCGCGGCGGTGGTTCGGCGGCCTGCTCGATCCGACGCCAT
>NZ_BAAJYR010000301.1:0-4309 GCF_057546605.1 Acidovorax sp. KPB24-03
GCCGAGGGCCGGGCCTGGCTGTACACACGCAGCACGGCGCTGCCGGGCAGCTGGCGCACCAGCACGCCCAGGCGCAGGCCGTGCGCGCCTGGTGCAGCCTGAGCGTGCTGCCCAAGGCCTCGCCGGCGGTGCTGCGCATGCTCGGTGCGCTGCCGGAGGTGGAAGAGGTCTCGGCCGTGAGCGGTGCGTTCGACTACCTCGTGTTTCTGCGCTGCACCAGCCATGAACAGCTCGATGCGCTGCTCGACCGCATCGGCCAGCTGGAGGGCGTGCACCAGACGCAGACCAGCATCGTGCTCAGCCGCAAGATCGACCGGCGGGGCGCCAGCGACTGAAGGTGCTGCCGTTTGCTCCTGATTGCATAGCAACACAGGCAATCAATCCGCCGGCATGGGCGCATTTCCCTTCGAATCCGTCTTCCCCGGTCCGATGGGATAATGCGCCCTGCCCTTCCCCCAGCCCTGTCTCCCCTGCCTGCCGCTTTTTCTGTCCGTGCCCATGTCCACCGCTCCCTACAGTCCCTGGCGCCTGTCCGTCGCGCCCATGATGGACTGGACCGACCGCCACTGCCGCTACCTGCACCGCCTGCTGAGCCGCCATGCGCTGCTCTACACCGAGATGGTGACGACCGGCGCGCTGATCCATGGCGACGTCGAGCGGCACCTGCGCTTCAACGCCGAGGAGCACCCGGTGGCCCTGCAACTGGGCGGCAGCGAGCCGGCCGATCTGGCCCAGGCCGCGCGGCTGGGTGCGCAATGGGGCTACGGAGAGATCAACCTCAACTGCGGCTGCCCCAGCGAGCGCGTGCAGCGCGGCGCTTTCGGCGCCTGCCTGATGAACGAGCCGCAACTGGTGGCCGACGGCGTGAAGGCCATGGTCGATGTGGTGGATGTGCCGGTCACGGTCAAGCACCGCATCGGCATCGACCAGAGCGAAGACTACGGCTTGGTGCGCGACTTCATCGGCACCGTGGCGGATGCGGGCTGCAACGTGTTCATCGTCCATGCGCGCAACGCCTGGCTCAAGGGCCTGTCGCCCAAGGAAAACCGCGAGATCCCGCCGCTGCGCTACGACGTGGTGCAGCGGCTGAAGGCCGATTTTCCGCACCTCACCATCGCCTTGAACGGCGGCCTGGCCACCGACGAGGCCGTGGCCGATGCGCTGGGCCGGGTCGATGGCGCCATGGTGGGGCGCGAGGCGTACCACAACCCCTGGTGGCTCGCGCGCTGGGACGCGCTCTACTTCGGCGCCGCCGACAACGCCCTCACGCGCGAGGGGGTCGAGGCCGCGATGGTGGACTACATGGCACGCGAGGCAGCGCTGCATGGCACCCACTGGTATTCGATCGCCCGCCACATGCTGGGGCTGCGCCACGGCCTGCCGGGCGCGCGTCGCTGGCGGCAGGTGTGGAGCGACCACCGGCTGAAGGGCCTGCCCGCGCACGAGGTGATGGCCCTCGCGCAGGCGCCGCAGCGCGGCGCGCCTTCCGACGCCCCGGCCGCCCTGAACACCTCAGCCGAACTGGTGGCCACACGGTAAATCCGGCCGGCACGGCCGGCGCCGTTCCGGGCACCGGGCCCGGGCAATGCAGTTGGACTACGATGGCGGCTCGGACGCTGGCCCGCCATGGAGGCCATCGCCCTCAAGCACCGTTTCTTTTTGCCCATGCCCTCGCTCGATTTCTCCCGGGAAGAAAAAGGCTTCGAAGCCGCCTATGCCCAGGAACTGCCTGCGCTGCAGTACGCCTGCGCCTCCTATATGGCGCTGCTGCAGGCCATCCTCTCGCGCACGCCCCACCTGGACATCACCAAGGTCGAGGGGCGCGTGAAGGACCGCCGCGAATGCGTGAACAAGTTCTCGCGCAAGTACCGCGCGGCGCTGGAGGAAAGCAACACCCCCTACGAAATCCGCCCCTACATCACCGACCTGATCGGCGTGCGGGTGGTGTGCCTGTACGAGGACGAGCTGGAAAGGGTGGCGCAGGCCGTGCGATCGCACTTCGACGTGATCGATGTGACCGACAAGGTGACGGCGGTGGAGAGCACCGAGGACTCCTTCGGCTACAAGGGCCTGCACCTGGACCTGCGGCTGACGCCGACCCAGGCAGCCCTGGCCGAACACGCGGCCTATGCCCACCAGCCGTTCGAGCTGCAGGTGCGCACGATCATCCAGGACTCCTGGAGCGTGCTGGACCACAAGATCAAGTACAAGAAATCGATCCCCGGGCAGCTCAAGCGGCGCATCAACGTGCTGTCGGCCCTGTTCGAGCTGGCCGACCGCGAGTTCCTGCAGATCCGCGACGCGACCGAGGCCGAACTGCGGCAGGCACCCGACGAAACCGCCGAGCCCGACGACGACACCGACCTGGAGTCAGCCCCCGCCGAGAAGGCGCAGGCGCCGGGCAGCGAGCTCAATGCGTTCACGTTCCTCAAGATCGCGAACCACTTCTTCAAGGACCAGGACTTCGAGCCGCACAAGGTGGACTTGTTCGTGGACGACATCCGCGCATGGTCGCCCACCATCACCCGGGCCCGCTTCAACACCCTGATGCGCGCCACCATCGGCACCGTAAAACGCTACAAGCAGCACTTCGAAGACCACAACCCGCAGGGCAGCTTCAACGCCTACACGGTCATCCGCCACTGCCTTTACCTGGGCGACCGCACCACGTTCCGACGGGCATTGCGCAACAGTTCGCGCGAGGCGTTCGAGGCATGGCTGAAAGAACAGGCCTGACGGCACGTTCAGGCACCGACCACTAAAACAGCCCTCAGCGCAATCATCACTAGGGCATAGTGCTATATTTTTAATAGCAAACAAACAGCCTTCCGTCACGTGACAATTGTTTCCATTTGTCGCATAGGTGACTCGTTGTCAGTACTTTCACGCCATACAGGGGTTGCGTTGTGCTGCTATATTGCACTGCAACATATCCGGAGTTTCGCGCCAAATGCTTTACAACATCTACGAAACCCAGCGTTCGCTCATGGAGCCGTTCGCGGACTTTGCCCAGACCGCCTCCAAGCTCTACAGCAACCCCGTTTCGCCCTTCAGCCAGACGGTCTTCGCCCAGCGCATGTCCGCGGGCTATGACCTGCTGTACCGCCTGGGCAAGGATTACGAGAAGCCGGTGTTCGGCATCCACACCGTCAGCGTGGAGGGCACCGATGTCGCCATCCACGAACGGGTGGAGATCGACAAGCCCTTTTGCGAGTTGCGCCGCTTCAAGCGCTTCTCGGACGACCCCGCCACCCTCACCCACATCAAGCAGCAGCCCGCCGTGCTGATCGTGGCGCCATTGTCGGGCCACTACGCCACGCTGCTGCGCGACACCGTGCGCACCATGCTGCAGGGCCACAAGGTCTACATCACTGACTGGAAGAATGCCCGCCTCGTGCCGCTGGCCGACGGTGCCTTCCATCTGGATGACTACGTGAACTACGTGCAGGAGTTCATCCGCCACCTGCAGTCGCGCTACGGCAACTGCCACGTGGTCAGCGTGTGCCAGCCCACGGTGCCGGTGCTGGCCGCCGTGTCGCTCATGGCCAGCCGCGGCGAGACCACCCCGCTGTCCATGACCATGATGGGCGGGCCCATCGACGCGCGCAAATCCCCCACCGCGGTGAACAACCTGGCCACGAACCGCAGCTACGAGTGGTTCGAGAACAACGTGATCTACCGCGTGCCCGACAGCTTCCCCGGCGCGGGCCGGCGCGTGTACCCCGGCTTCCTGCAGCACACCGGCTTCGTGGCGATGAACCCCGACCGCCACGCCACCAGCCACTATGACTATTTCAAGGACCTCATCAAGGGCGACGACGCCAGCGCCGAGGCCCACCGCAAGTTCTACGACGAATACAACGCCGTGCTGGACATGGATGCGGACTATTACCTGGAAACCATCAAGACCGTCTTCCAGGACTACAGCCTCGTGCACGGCACCTGGGATGTGCGCGCCCCTGAAGGCCAGCCCGAGCGCGTGCGCCCGCAGGACATCCACACCACTGCGCTGCTCACCGTCGAAGGCGAGCTGGACGACATCTCCGGCTCCGGCCAGACCGAGGCCGCGCACAGCCTGTGCACCGGCATCGCCCAGAAGAACCGCAGCCACTACGAAGTGAAGGGCGCGGGCCACTACGGCATCTTCAGCGGCCGCCGCTGGCGTGAGCTGGTGTACCCCCAGGTGCGCGACTTCATCCTGGCCCATGAGCCCGCCCACGCGGCCGACACCGGCACCACGCCCCTGCCCAGCGACGACGCACCGCGCCGCCGCACCGGTGCTGCGGCGGCCGTGCACGCGGACACAGCC
>NZ_BAAJYR010000302.1:0-4286 GCF_057546605.1 Acidovorax sp. KPB24-03
CCGCCACCTGGGCCTACGCGCGGGCCGTGGGCGCGGGACGCGCGCCGCGCCACCTGGGCCACAACCCGCTGGGCGGCTGGATGGTGGTGGCGCTGCTGGGCTGCATCGGTCTGCTGGGGTTCACCGGTTGGCTCTACACCACCGACTTGTTCTGGGGCTACGGCTGGCTCGCCAACCTGCACGAGGGCCTGGGCTGGACCCTGCTGGGCCTGGTCGCCCTGCACGTGGGCGGCGTGCTGTTCACCGGGTACAAGCACCGCGAGAATCTCGTGCGGGCCATGGTCACCGGGCGCAAGGCCCCGCCCACGGGCGACGACGTGCCTTGAGCGCCGGCAGGCCGGGCTTCAGAAGCGGTGCTGCTGCGCGCACCCCATCACGTGGTTGCGGTCGTTGGAAATGCACTGGTAGAAGTCGCGCTTGACGCCCGTGGCCGATTCACAGTCGCCGACCGTGATGTGGCTGCGCGTGGCGCGGATCTTGCCCGCCGTGGCTTCGTATTGCTCGCGGGTCAGGTAGCCGTCGCGTGCGTTCTTGTCGCCGGTCTCCAGCATGGTGTCCAGGCCCGAGGTCGCGTTGCTCACCGCCCTGCCGCAGGACAGCGGCACCTTGCCCGGCTGCGTCTTGGTCAAACCCTGCGCCAGGCCATTCACCTGGTCCTGCACGTCCCGGGGCAGCTTGCGCGGCGCGGCGGCGGAACCGGTCCCGCCGCTGCTGCCGAACGGCACCGTGTTGTGCAACTGCGGCTGCTCGGCCGTGGACAGGTCTGGCGGCTGCTGGCCATACTGCGTGCGGCCCTGCGCATCCACCCACTTGTAGACCGGCTGCGCCGAAACGGCCCCGCACAGCAACCCGGCTGCCAAGGCGATGGCCGCAGCGGCCCCGATTCTCTTCTTGTTGGACATGGTTTTTTTTTATGAAACGGCCGCCCTCCGCGGCCGGGTGAAACCGCAGTGCCGGGCGCCCTCGCACCCGGCACCGCGCAGGAATCAGGGCAGGTCCTTGTTCGGCTCCGGCACCGCGGCATCGCGCGGCCCCACGCTGCCCAGCCGCCCCTTGAGCGACTGCGGCTGGCCGCTCAGGATCGCGGCGTACAGCGTCGTGTTGGCCAGCACCTTCTTCACGTAGTCGCGCGTTTCGCTGAAAGGCACGTTCTCCGCCCAGATGGCCGCCTCCAGCAGCGGGCCGTTGCGCCAGTTGCGCGGGCGGCCCGGGCCGGCGTTGTAGGCCGCCGCGGCCAGGGGCATGGAGCCGTCGAAATCGTCCAGCGCCAGCTTGAGGTAGGCGGTGCCGATGGTGATGTTGGTCTCGCGGTCGTTGATCTGGTCGGGCGTGAAATTCGCCATGCCGATCTTGCGGGCCGTCCAGCGGGCCGTGGCCGGCATCACCTGCATGAGGCCGGAAGCCCCCACGCCCGAGCGCGCGTCCATGACGAAGCGGCTTTCCTGGCGGATGAGCCCGTACACGTAGGCCGGGTCGAGCCCGATGGCCTGCGAGCGCGCCACCACCGTGCTGCGAAACGGCATGGGAAAGCGCTGCGATGCGTCGAACGCCGCCTTGGTGCGCTCGCTGGTGTTGATGCAGCGGTCCCACACCTCGCGCTGGCAGGCGAACTCGGCGGCGGCCAGCAGCTCGCGGTCGGCCATGCCGCCCGGGCTGTGCAGGTTGGTGGCGTAGTTCCATTCGCGCACGCCTTCGCCGCGAAGCCCCAGCAAGATGGCGTACAGCCCGCGGTTGAGCGACGGGTTGGCGCGCACGGCGGCCTTTTCCTCGGGCGTCGGCGGCAGGGGCGCGGCCGGCAGCACCACGCGCTGTCCCAGCTCTTCCAGGGCCAGCATTTCATAGAAGCCGTTGGTGCCCGCGATGCGTTCGAGCAGCTCGCGGGCGCGGGCCTTGTCTTCGTCGCCCGGACGGTTGGACAGCCAGGCGCGGGCACGCCAGTAGGTCCACGTGCTGTCCTGGCGGGCGGTGGGCGACATGGCGTCGATGGCGCGCGCCACCTGCTTCCACTGCCCGGCCCGCAGGGCGGCGCGCACCTTCCAGCCCAGGGTGTCGTCGGACAGGTCGGCGTCCTTGGACACGTTGCCGAAGTAGCCCATGGCGTCCGGCGACAGCGCGATCGCCGTCTGCTTGCCGATCACGCCCCAGACCCAGTTGCGCTCCTCGGACGACAGCTGCACGCCCCACTTGGCATCCAGCAGCCGCGCCGCGGCGCCGGGGTCGGCCATGGCCATCTTGATGAGCCCGAGCACGACCAGCTCCTGGCGCACGCGCCCGGCGGCCGTGGCGCGGCTGGCCAGGAACTTGACGGGCGAATCGAACACCTCGCGCAGTTGCGGCAGCGCCTCGGGCGCCACGATCTCGACCGCGTTGCGCGTGGCGCGGGCGCGGTTGGCCTCGGCCGACAGGCGCGCCTTGCGCCAGATGTCCATGGCCGTGACCTTCTTGTCGGCATAGAACTCGGCCACCGCGTGCGTGCAGCCGTCGTCGGCCTCGCGCTGGCCGTACCAGTTGCGCAGCACCTCCTCGATGGCGCCGGCCGGCGCCGTGCCCTTGATCTGCTCGATCAGCAGCGCGTAGCAGCGCACCTCGCGGTCGTCTCCCATGCGGAACTGCGGGTGCAGCTCGGAAAACTGCACCCAGTCGCGGCGCTGGCCCACCAGCAGCAGCCAGTCGTTGCGCAGGCGGTCTTCCTGGTAGGTGCCGGCGTAGCGCTGCAGGAAGGCGCCCACCTCCTGCGGCAGGGCCTCGCCGAGGCGGGCCCGCAACTCCCAGTAGGCGGCCCAGGGCTCGAGCACGTGGCCACGGGCACTCGGCAGCAGCTGGGTGAGCCGTTGCCGGTCGCCCTTGCGGAAGGCCTGCTGCATCTCCAGCAGGGTATCGTCACCCCGGTTTTGCGCGACCGCAAGGGTCGCGCCACCGGCGAGCAAGGCGCCCGCGACGAGCGGTGTCAGAATCTTGAGCAATTGCATTGGGGGAATTATGTGATGGACAAAGCAGCCCTGCGCCGCGCACTGGTAGAAGAACGCCTGAACCTCCCCGACCGCCTACAGCGGGCGGACCTGCTTCAGCGCGTCATGCGAATCTGGCTGGTGGACCGGCCCGACACCGTCATCGGAGCCTACTGGCCCATCAAGGGCGAGTTCGACCCGCTCCCGGCGCTGCACCGCTGGAAGGAAGACGGCGAGCTGCTCGACGAGCCCCAGCGGCGCCGCATCGGCCTGCCGGTGGTGGACAAGGTGCACAAGACCCTCACCTTCCACGCCTGGTACCCCGGCTGCCCGATGGAGGAGGACGCCTACGGCATCCCCAAGCCCAAGGACACCGAGGTGATCGTGCCTTCCCTGCTGTTCGTGCCCTGCGTGGGCTACGGCCCCGGCGGCTACCGGCTGGGCTACGGCGGCGGGTTCTACGACCGCACGCTGGCCACGCTGCAGCCGGTGCCCACCACGGTGGGCCTGGGCTTCACGCACGGCTACATCGACGACTTCGAGCCCGAGGCCCACGACCTGCCACTGAACGCCATCCTGAACGACAACGGCGTGGTCTGGCCGATCTGACCGGCCAGGGCCGCCAGGCACCGCTGATGCGCGGCGCGCATCAGTCGCCCGGCGAAAAGGCATCGAAAGGCTGCTCGACGGCGTCGTAGGATGCACCTCCCGTTCTCCGAGGTGAATCCCATGTTCCAGCTCTACATCGGCAACAAGAACTACTCCTCTTGGTCCATGCGCCCCTGGGTGCTGCTGCGCCAGGCCGGCATCGCGTTCGAGGAAGTGCCGCTGCGTTTCGACAGCTTCGACGAAGGCTCGCAGTTCAAGCAGAAGATCCAGGCGGTCACGCCCACCGGCAAGGTGCCCGTGCTGGTCGACGGCGACCTGGCGGTGTGGGACACCCTCGCCATCGCCGAATACGTGGCGGAAAAGCACCCGGACAAGGCGCTGTGGCCTGCCGACGCGGCCGCCCGCGCACGGGCCCGCAGCGTCTGCGCCGAGATGCACAGCGGCTTCTCCGCGCTGCGCGGCGCCTGCCCCATGAACATCGAGGCCCGCCTGCCCGACACCGGCGCCCTGCTGTGGCGCGACCGCCCCGCCGTGCGCGCCGACGTGGCGCGGCTGATCGAGATGTGGACGGCGCTGCTGCAGGCGCACGGCGGCCCGCTGCTGTTCGGCGGGTTCACCATCGCCGATGCCTTCTTCGCCCCCGTGTGTTCGCGCCTGACCACCTACGCCCTGCCGCTGCCCGCGCACATCGCGGGCTATGTGGAGCGCGTGCTGGCGCTGCCGGGCGTG
>NZ_BAAJYR010000303.1:0-4275 GCF_057546605.1 Acidovorax sp. KPB24-03
CCTCGCGGCGCGCCGCGGCCGCGCTGGCGCCGCCGGCCGACACCCACACGCCCGCGGACCGCTACGAAGAGCTTTTCATCGAAGTGCAGCGCCAGCGCATCTTCGAAGACTCCAAGACCTTCGTGGACTGCGCCCCGCGCCAGCCGCCCGAGACCATCCTCGCGACCTACCGCGCGCAGTGCCAGGCGCCGGGCTTCGACCTGCATGCCTTCGTGCACCGGCATTTCAAGCCCCAGACCCGCGCCTGCGACGGCCCCACGGTCGAACCCGGGCTGACCATGGCGGCGCACATCGATGCGCTGTGGGACGAGCTCACCCGCCACCCGGCCCACCACCCCCCGCGCGGCTCGCTGCTGGCACTGCCGCACGCCTACGTGGTGCCGGGCGGCCGGTTCGTGGAGATGTATTACTGGGATTCGTACTTCACCATGCTGGGCCTGGTGCGCAGCGGCCGGCGGCACCTGCTGCACACGATGACGGACAACTTCGCCTACCTCATCGACACCTACGGCCACGTGCCCAACGGCACCCGCACCTACTACCTGAGCCGCTCGCAGCCGCCGGTGTTCTCGTTGATGGCCGAGCTGTGCGAATCGTGCGCGGGGCACGGCGCCGCGCAGTACCTGCCGCAGATGCGGCGCGAATACGAGTTCTGGATGGAGGGTGCCGACACCCTGGCCCCGGGCAGCGCCCACCGCCGCGTGGTGGCGCTGCCGGACGGCGCCGTGCTCAACCGCTACTGGGACGACCGCGACACGCCGCGCGAGGAATCGTGGCGCGAGGATGTGGAGACCGCCGCCCAATGCCAGCGCCCCGCAAACGAGGTGTACCGCGACCTGCGCGCCGCCGCCGAGTCGGGCTGGGACTTCAGTGCGCGCTGGCTGGACGATGGCGCCTGCGGCACCTGCCGCACGCAGACCCTGTCCACCATCGGCACCACGCGCATCCTTCCGGTGGACCTGAACGCGCTGCTGCACAAGGCCGAGACCACCATCGCCCGCCTGAGCCGCAGCGTGGGCGACACGGCCACGGCCGACGCGTTCGACCACCGGGCCCGCCAGCGCGCCGAGGCCATGTCCCGCGTGCTGTGGAACGCCGAGGCCGGCGCCTTCCTCGACCACGACTGGCAGGCCGGCACGCCACGCCCCTCGCTCAATGCCGCCACCGTGGTGCCGCTCTTCACCGGCACGGCCACGCCCGAGCAGGCCCATGCGCTGGCCGCCACCGTGCGCCGGCGCCTGCTGGTGCGGGGCGGCCTGTCCACCTCGGAGACCGCCAGCGGCGAGCAGTGGGACCGCCCCAACGGCTGGGCGCCGCTGCAGTGGATGGCGGTGGAAGGCTTCGCCGCCTACGGCGCGGCCGACGAAAGCTGCCGCCAGCTGTCGGACGACATCCGCACGCGCTGGGTCAAAACCGTGCAGGACGTGTACGACCACGAGGGCAAGCTGGTCGAAAAAATACTCGCTGTGCGAATCCGGCGACAGCCCCTCCACCGGAGGCGATGGCGGCGAATACCCGCTGCAGGACGGGTTCGGCTGGACGAACGGGGTGGTGCGGGGCTGGCTGGACGACCCCGCCTGACGGCCCGGCGGCCGCGCCACCCGTCGGACCACGTCCCTTATGAGGGAATGGCCCAGACCGTCGTGGTGGCCCGCGTCGGGGTATTGGCCTTCGTGGTCACGATGCACGCGGTGCCATGGGCGCCATCGGTGCCGAAAGACATCACCACGTCGGGATTGCCGACGGGGTAGGCCAAGATGTACATCAAAGGGACGTAGATAATGCCTTTGACATTATCGCCGTTGTAGGTCACGCTGTTTTCGCCATTCACCGCGAGCCGGTCGCCCAGGCGGTTGGTGAGGGGCTGGCCAGCGAAGGCAGATAATGGAACGGGGTTGAAGGGGGTCGATCCCGTTATTTTCTGTCCGTTGATCGTGCCGCTCATTTGAACCAGCGATCCATTGGCGGGATCGTATTTTCGGGTGAGTTGCAGGTGGATATTCTGCTCGGGCATGTCCAGAATGCCATCCTTGAAACTCATTGTGAATGGATTGAAATAATAGGCCTGGGAATTGATGCCATCCGTTGAAATGCTGATGGCCACGAAATTCAGATCCCAGTCGGTGCCCGGCAGCAGCGTTGCGTATTGCGCCTGGATGGAGACGAAAGACCGGCTTTGCAGGGTCTCGATGTCGAATTGGAAGGGATAGTAGCCGCTGAAATCCGCCAGTTCGCACCCGCTGAGGTCGTACAGCGCGAAGTCGGGTTTCGCGGCCTGGGGAATGGTGACGAGCGACCGGATCTGCGCGGGCTTTTGCCCATCGGTCACCATGTTGTTGCAGGCGAAACCCTGCTCGGCAGCGGTGCCCATGATGAGCGACACGGTCTCGCTGCCCTGGGCGACCGTGAAGAAGTACATGTTCAGGTTGTACGCATAGGTGTGCACCGGCTGGAGATTCCCGGTGGTGCCAGGGTCGTACTGCAGCTGGTTGTCCGACCCGATCCGCATCACCTTTTTTCCAGTCGCCGTATCGACGTAATCGCCGGCGAAGAGGGCGGCTGCAATGGGGTTGTTGTAGGTGGCGCCGGAGACATCGACCTTCGTTTGCTTCGGCAAGGTGATGCTTCCCGAACAGAAGGCCACCGGCCCGTACGTGTCGCCCGCGCGGGTGAACTCCAGCTCGACCGTGAGCCCCTGGTCGGACGTCTGGTGCAGGGTCTTGCCGTCGAAGCTTCCCGTGAAGGGGTAGCGGGTGGCGGAGGTTCCGTCCAGCGAGATGATCAGCGACACGTGGTACGCAGGGGCGATGGTGCCTGCTTGAAACACCATGTTGGTGTCGACCGCCAAAAAGGCGCCCTGGGCGTTTCCAAGGGTGTAGTAGCCGTTGAAGGTCTGCAGCGCCGGTGCGTCGGGCCGGGTGGAAGGCGAAGCCCCGAGCGCTGGTTGGGCGGGGTTCAACAGCTGCAGGTGATGGGCTTGCGTGTCCTCGATGGAAATCGAGCGCGGCACGGACGGAATGGGGGTCGGGGTCATGGTGGAGGGCGTTTCAAGGGTTGCGATCTGCCGAGGCCGGCAGGGCGGAGGGGCCCGCCCAGGGGCTCAGCGCTTCCTGGGCGGCGGTGGCGTGCGCGGCGATGGGCGCGGGCGCAGCCTCAGAAAGGGGACCAGGCCACCGTCAAAGCCCCTGCGGGATCTTTCGTGATGGCAAGCACCCGGATGTAGTCGCCATCGCTGCTTCCGGTGTGGATTACCCGCCTTTTCGGCAGGTTGCAATGGTCCCCGGGGTAATGAACGCTGCTGAGCGTGGCGTTGACGCCGGCACCATGGTCAATGGTGGTGATTTTCTGGTCCGCCATGGCATCGCTAATCCCCGTTTTGGTGAATAATGCGCAAATATCGTGATATTCCATTCCCCTGATCGGGGTGCTGAACTGGAATCAGGATTTTCACGGTGGCGCACGGGCCACTGCGCGATATTATGGGGACGGCTTTCTAACAGATTGAAAAATCCCTGAAAATTGCTTAAACGATCTGATAAAACATGAAAAACAATCGGAGCGCACGGCCTGCGCGGTGCCGTGCCTGCGGGGCCGCCGCTGCCTCAGGCCGCCTTCTCCACATGCGCCTGGCGCGTGTACAGGAAATCGATCACCGCCTTGCGGCTGCGCAGGTAGCGCGGGTCTTCGGCCAGGGCCACGCGGTTGCGCGGGCGCGGGATGTCCACCGCCAGCACCTCGCCGATGGTGGCGGCCGGGCCGTTGGTCATCATCACGATCTTGTCGGACAGCAGCACGGCCTCGTCCACGTCGTGGGTGACCATGACCACCGTGCTCTGCGTGCGCGCCACGATCTCCAGCAGCTCGTCCTGCAGCTTGGCGCGGGTGAGGGCGTCCAGCGCGCCGAAGGGCTCGTCCATCAGCAGCACCTGGGGCTCCATCGACAGCGCCCGGGCGATGCCCACGCGCTGCTTCATGCCGCCCGAGATCTCGCCGGGGCGCTTTTGCGCCGCGTGCGTGAGGCCCACCATGGCCAGCGCGGCCTCGGTGCGGGCCTTGAGCTGGGCCTTCGGTTCCCGCTTGCCGAACACGCGCTCGACCGCCAGGTGCACGTTGCCTTCGCAGGTCAGCCAGGGCAGCAGGGAATGGTTCTGGAACACCACCGCGCGCTCGGGGCCGGGGCCCTTGATCTCCTTGTTGGCGCACAGCAGCGCGCCGGCGGTGGGCACGGTGAGTCCGGCGATCAGGTTGAGCAAGGTGGACTTGCCGCAGCCCGAG
>NZ_BAAJYR010000304.1:0-4258 GCF_057546605.1 Acidovorax sp. KPB24-03
TGGTGGCGCTGCCCGGGGCCGCTGCGCCGGGCATGGCCGGTGCGGCGGCGCACCCCGCCCCGCTCACCGTCATCCAGGCCAGCAGCGGCGCGCAGATCCACCTGGTGTCGGTGGCGGACGTCGTGGTGTTCGAGGCGGCCGACAAGTACGTGCGCGTGCTGACCGCCACGCAGGAGTACCTGATCCGCACGCCCCTCAAGGAACTGGCTGCCCAGCTCGACGCGAACACCTTCTGGCAGGTGCACCGCGGCACCCTGGTGCGCGCCAGCGCCATCGCCTCAGCCGTGCGCGACGAATCAGGGCGGCTGCACCTGCGCCTGCGCGAGCGGCCCGAAACCCTGGCGGTGAGCCGGCTCTACGCCCACCGCTTCAAGGCGATGTAGCGCCCGAATGGCACAAAAGCTGAGGCGAAGCGACCCGGCAGCAAGCGCCGCCGGCCCGCCGAATCACAAAGTCAGCGGTTGGCCGCGAGCAGCAGCCCGCCAGCGCCCATGAAGAATCCGCCCGTCGCCTTGTTCAGCCGCACCACGCCGCGCTGCGAGCGGATCACCCGGCGGATCTGCCGCCCGCCCGTGGCGTACACGGCGGTGGAGACGAACTCGGCCATCAGGTACACCGAGCCCAGCACCAGGAACTGGTGCGCCGCGGGCTGTGCGGGGTCGATGAACTGGGGAAACACCGCGGCGAACAGGATGATCGCCTTGGGATTGGTGATGCCCAGCAGGAACTCCTGCAGGATCAGCGAGCGGATCGGCACCGCGGCCGCCGAGGGCGTGGCCTCGCTGCCCTCCACCAGTTCCAGCCCGCCGAACTCTCGGCTGCGCCACGCCTTCCAGCCCAGCCAGAACAGGTAACACGCCCCCACCCATTTCACGACCGTGAAGGCCGCCTCGGAGGCCAGCAGCATCGCGCCCAGCCCCACGGCGGACACCGTCAAAAAGATGGCGAACGCCGCCGCACGCCCGATGGTGGCCACCAGCGCCGTGCCCACACCGGCCCGGATGCCGTTGTTCAGGCCGCAGAAATTGTTGGGGCCGGGCGTGAGCGCGATCGCCACGGCCACGGGTGCGAAAAGAAGGGCGTCCATACCAGGCTCCTGAATGGCAACGGAAGGGAAAGAAACAAACAGGCAACAGCGCAGAAGGATCGCAGTGTAGGTGGGGAAGGCGCTCGCCGCGAGCCCCGGCAGCGGCGGGCGGCGCGCACCGTGTCGCGGGGACCCTCAGGGCAAATCGATGACAGCGTTCCACGGCACGCCCGCGAGCGCATCGTAGTGCGCCACCAGCACGGTGCCCGGCCCGCCCTGCGCCGCCCGCTGCGCCAGCACCTGCTGCAGGTATTGCACCGACGGGCGGTCCAGCCCGGCCACCGGCTCGTCCACCAGCACCAGCGGCGACCCGCACGCGAAAGCGGCCGCCAGCAGCGCCTTGCGCCGCGTGCCGGTGGACAGCTGCTCCATGGCCTTGGGCAGGTGGCTTTCCAGCCCGAACCCCGCCACGTGTGCCTGCAGCGCCGAGGCGTCCCATGCCGGATGGCGGCCGGCCAGCGCACCGAACCATGCCGCCGGGCTGGTGCCATCGAGCGCCGTCGCGCGCGGGTCGGCCCAGAACACCGCGCCCGACTCCTTCGCGGCCCGGTCGCTGCACGGCTGCCCGTTCCGCCAGACGGTCCCGCCCTGGGGTTGCAGCTCCCCGGCCAGCAGGCGCAGCAGCGTGGTCTTGCCGGAGCCCTCGTCGCCCCGCACCAGCGTCACGCCCGGCGCGGCATGGGCGGTGAAGCCGTCGAATACGGCCGGGCCCTGCGCGTGGGCAAAGCGCAGGCCGTCGCACAGCAAGGTGGCAGAGGGTGTCGTCGAGTCGGGCATGGCGGGGTTCACAGGAGCGAAGGGTGATCGAGGGAGCCGCCCACATCCGTGGGCGCTGCACATTCTGTGGCAAAGCGCGGCCAACCTGCCCGAAAATGCCCCCTGCCGCGCCGCCCCCGGCGCCTTCCTTCAACAAACCTGAAACCCATGACCCTGCGCTACCTGGAATTCGACTACAGCGAGGACGACGAAGGCACCGGCACCTGGGATGCCATGGCCAGCGTGACCGAAGAGCACCTGCCGGCCCTGCACGCGGAGATCGCACAGGTGCTGGGCTGGGCCCACGCCACTTTCCCGAACCAGAACGGCGCCATCGAGGACGGCGCCGCCTGGGACTACGACCTGCAGGCCGTGCGGGAGGTCTCCGCCGTGCAGTCCCTGGTTTTCGACGAGGCCACCTTGCGCCTCGTGTCCACTGCCGGCACGCCCGCGGCACCGCGGCATACGGTGACGCTCTCGATCAGCGGTAACGCGGCGTTCTGCGAGGAATTCCGACCGCGCTTCGGAGGCGAGTGAGCACCCGATGAAGCCGTGAGCGCGGGCCAGCGATCCCCGACCGTCATCCCCATTGCGCATGCCGCTATCATCCCGCGGCCTGCGAAGACGGGCAGAAAAAAAGGGAGGTGAATCGTGAGCGTGGCATTCAAAGACCCGTGCGGTTCGCCATGTCACGGCATCACGAATCGAATTTCAATGGCATGGAAACAATGGCTGCGGAGCGAGCCCGCAGAACCCGTGGTCAACGGGCGAATGCAATATGGACCAGGAAAGGGAATGATCAAACAGGTCTTCGAAGGCCTCGATGCTTCGCAAAAGAGGGTCCGAAAAATCGCGACCATCGACCCGATCAGGAAGAAGATCATCCTGATCCAGCCCGGGGATAAGGTGCTCTATCAATCCGGACTCAGGGAAAAGGGTGTTGCGGGTTATGTGTATGTATTTGCCCATGCCACAGCAAAAAGCATTCAGGGAATGATCCATGGCATGGAAGTGGACGACACGATCCGGCGCAGCGGCCTCTGGCACGGAGAGCCGGTTTTTGATCGACGCATGCAATGTGGGAGCCACGTCCGATGGCATCGCAAGTGAATTGGCCCAAGTGTTGCGAACGCATGTCACGGCGCCCACGACAACCACCTGGAATTACCCGCTGGGCGGTTCTGCGGTGGGGCAAGGGGCCTTCGAGAAGCTCCCGGGCGTATTGGCGATGCTCCCCATTCCTGACCTGTTGCGTCCAGGCTTATGGCGAACCTGGGGGCCCGATGGACAACCCATTGCAACGGCCCCAACCTCTCCGCGCGATACCGGCGATCTGCTGAAAGGGGCCTCGATGCAGAAAATGGGGAAGCGCCGATGATTGGCCGGTGGAAAAAATGGGGGGCAGGCACCCGAACCGCTCTGGTCCTTTCCTTGCTGGTCGGCGCCTGGACCGCGTGGTGGTGGATCGATAGCGCCGTCACCTGCGACCAGCAGGATGAATACTCGTATCACGGCTTTTGCCTGATGGAGTTGCAACGCCGCGCCGAAAGCGGCGACAACCCGGCGCAGTGGGCTTACGGCAATTACCTGGCAGGCATTCCGCCCTTCGACCAAGCCTACGAGTGGCATCTGAAAGCCATGCACGGCGCGCGCATCGGCCTGGAGTTGCGTCGCAGCATGGACGCCTACTGCGACAAGGTTCCCGGCTTCGAGGCACACACGGTGGAGTCCGTCATGCAGCTTGTGGTCCGCACCAGTCCCGATGCCCATTTGCGGCTGTTCCAGTTGTATCTTTCCCCGCCCCCCTGCAGCGCGTTCAGCCTGGATCAAGCCAGCGCACAGATCCCCTTGCTCACCCAATGCGCCCACCTCACCCTGGCCGAATACTTCCGGGCCGTGGAGCGAGAGCGCTACACCCTTTCGGCGGCAACGCGGGCGGCCATCCGGGGCAACCTGGATCGCTGCGAAAACGAACTCGCCCACCCCCCACCAGAAGCCCCCACGGTGCGTGAGTTCATGCCATTGCAGCCGAAGGACATCGAGGCGCTTCGGCGCAGCCTGGACAAGACCGCTCCGTGACCCAGGCCCAGTCGAAATCCGGTCACCCCGTGACGGCCAGCACCACGGCCGACTCGTCCACCGCCATCGCCACGCGAGCACGGGCCCGCAGGCCGCTCGACGGGGGCGCGAACCCCACCATGTGCACCCCGGCGTCCAGCGTGGCCGAAACCTCGTCGCCCGCCGGCCCGCGCGACACGCGCGATGCCCTGGCCGGCCAGGCGTTGTCGGCAGCCGATGCCGGCAAACCGGCCTGAACGCGCACGGCCGCGGCCTTGCACAGCGCGAGCACGGGCAGGGCCCGGACGCAGCGCCAGCAGCTCGGCGCTCTCGCGCGTGATGCGCGCGCGCAGCGCC
>NZ_BAAJYR010000305.1:0-4246 GCF_057546605.1 Acidovorax sp. KPB24-03
CCCAGCAGCCTCAAAAAGCGTGCTCTTGCCCGCGCCATTGGGGCCGACCAGGGCCACGCATTCGCCGCGGGCCGCGCAGGCGTTCACGCCGTGCAGCAGCGGGCGCCCCTGCGGGGTGCGAAAGCCCAGGCCCTCGGCCCGCAGCAGCGCGTACATGTCACAGCGTCCAGCGCAGGGCCAGCTCGAAGCTGCGCGGAGCGCCCAGCAGGATCTGGTCCGGGTAGAACGGATCGGCCCAGGCCGCGTAAACGCGGTTGGTCAGGTTGCGCCCGCGCAGGGTCAGCTGCACGCCGCGGGCCACATCCACGGCCACGGCAGCGTCGAGCGCGGTGTAGGCCGCCAGCCGCACGGTGTTCGCATCGCTGTGGAACCGCTCGCCCACATGCCGCAGCGAGGCCGATACCTGCACCGGCACACCGGCCACGAAGCGGTAGCCCACGCCGGCATTGGCCACCACGCGCGGGGCGTTGGGCGGCGTGTTGCCCGAGAGCGAGCCGCCACCGGCCAGCGCGTAGTCCTGGTAGCGCGCGCGGTTCAGCGCCAGGTTGGACCACAGGCTCCAGTGCGCATCGGGCCGCAGCGCCACCGAGGCCTCGGCGCCCCGCGACTGCAGGGCCCCTGCCACGGCCAGCGACTGCCCGCCCTGCGCGGCATAGACGTTGCGGCGCTCGGTGTCGTACACCGCGAACGTCCATTCGCCGCGGTCCTGCCAGAACGACTGCTTGACCCCGGCCTCCACATTGCGCGTGCGGGTCAGGTCCAGCGGCTGCGTGCCGCGCAGCAGGAACAGGTTGTTGGCCGCCACGTCGGCGCCCGTGGCGTACTGGCCATAGACGGTGGTACCGGCGGCTGGGGCCCAGGTCAGGCCGATGCGCCCCGTGGTTGGGTGCCAGGCCTTGTCGAACGGAAAGCCGGCGCGCGGCGCACCGGCGGCATCGGTGGAGGTGCGCGACAGCTCGATGGATTCGTGCCGCAGTCCGCCGAGCAGCGTCCAGCCCGGCGCAACCGAGAACCGGTCTTCCAGCGCGAGCACCGTGTTGCGCACGCCGCTCGTCTGCCATTGCCGGGTGAGCGGGCCGTAGGTGCCACGATCGGGGTTCACCAGGCTCACGCTGTCACCCGGAAAATTGGCCGCGCCGGGGCGGGTCAGGTCGAGGTCGCTGTATTCGAGCGCCGCCACCCAGCGGTTGTCGCGGCCGGCGATCTGGCCGTCCCACTGCAGCTCGGTCTTCTGGCCCACCGAGGTCTGGTCCTGGGCCACGTAGAAGCGCTCACGGTCCACCAGGCCGGTGCCGGCGTTGAACGCGGCGATCTCGTTGTTGAACCAGGTGCGCGTGGCCGTGTAGCGGTAGATCTGTGTGCGCAGCGTGAAGGCGCTGTCGATGCGCCAGTCCATGCCGGTGCGCAGCCAGGTTTCGCGCGCGTCGTTGCGGTTGTCCAGCACGTTGTAATTGGTGCGCAGCGTGCGCCGGTCGATCGCGACCGGGCCGAGCGCGCTGCCGTTGAAGCCCGACGTGTAGGTGCCGGACACCACGCCGCCCTCGGGCTCGATGCCGGGCGCGGCGGCGGAAACCAGCGGCGTTCCCCAATAGCTGCTGCCCCGGTCGCGCTTGACCTCGGCCGCCACGAAGAACTTGAGGCCGGGGCGCACATGCCAGTCCAGCCCGCCCGACAGGTGGCGGTTGTGCTGATGGGTGGCTTGCACGGGGCCGTCGCTGTCCGAGCCGCTCAGGTCGATGCGGTAATCCAGGTCCTTCCAGGCGGTGGTGCCGCCGGAGCCCATGCGGACGCGGCGCTCGCCGAACGAGCCGGCCGCCGTCTCGACCTCGGTCTGGACCGGGCCGCGGTGCGGCGCGCGGGTGACGAAATTCACCGCCCCGCCCGAGGCGCCCTCGCCCGACATCAGCGAGGCCGCGCCTTTCAGGAATTCGATGCGCTCCAGGTTGGCGGTGTCCATGACGCGCGAGGTCATGTTGGGCGGACCGATCTTGATGCCGTTGTAGAGCGTGTTGATCTGGCTGTTGGCAAAGCCGCGCATCGAAAACGCACTGGGCTCGGCCGGAAAGTCCCCGGCCGTCACGCCCACGGCGGCCTGGGCCGCTTCGGTGACGGTGCGCAGCCCGCGTTCGCCCAGCACCTGGCGCGAGACCACGTCGATGGACGCCGGCGTTTCGCGCACCGACAGGCCCAGGCGGGACGCGCCCTCGGCCGGCTGGTCCAGCGCGCCCGGCGTGGCTTGCTCCTTCACGACCACCGTGGGCAGCGCGGCGGTGCTGCCGCCCTCCTGGGCCATGGCGCCGGGCGCGGACAGCGCCAGCAAAGGGGTCAACCAGAGGGAAGCTGTCGGGCAAAGCGGTCGCATGATGGGATGGAAAAAGACAGGGAGCGGCCTTTGAGAGCCAGGCCGGCGTGGACGGTGTAAAAGGCAGGCCCCGATGCGCGCGAGCCGTGCGGATGCCAAGGCGCCGGCGGCCGGGGCAGAGCGCCACGGCGGGATCACAGGGAAAGGTGCCGCAGTTTAAAAGGGGATGAGGATGGCCGAAGGTGAATTTATTTACTACTGCAACCGAGTTGCAACAGCAGATTCTAGACCCAATAACGCAACACGGATGCGTTATTGAAAATTCCGACAGACCATACTGACGAGCATCCCGAAGGCGGGCGGACCGGCTCCTGGCACGGCACGGAGCATGCCGGCCGCGTGGCGTCACCCTGCCCACCCTGCCGGTCAATGGGCGAAGACCGACTCTTCCAAAGGCAGGCGCCAGCGATCCTCGACGCGGGCGTCATCGGCGCGGTAGCCCAGCGCCACAACGAGGGGGATGACCGTGCCGCGCGGCAGTCCCAGCAGCTTGGCGACCGCGGACGCGGAGAAGCCTTCCATGGGGCACGAATCGATGCCCTTCGCCGCCGCGGCCAGCAGCAGGGTCTGGGCCGCAAAGATCGCATTGCGGGCGGCCCACTGGCGCCCGCCGATGTGCCCCACGGGCAGCAGCGACAGCGTGGGGCGCGCCCAGGCGGCCAGCAGCAGCCATGGCGACCACAGCACCGACGAGCCCGCGCCCAGAATCCGCTGGAACATGCCGATCTGCTTGCGGTGGTAGGCCTTCGATTCCGGCCCCAGCCCGGTCGATCGTTCGACATGGTCGAGCTGCGCCTGGGCGGTGCGCCGCCCGATGGCGGGACTGGCGGCAAAGACGACGAAATCCGCGGCCGATGCCGCCGCCTTCTGCCCGTTGCAGGCCTGCGCGAGGCGGGCTTTCACGGCCGGGGTGCGAACCCAGTGCAGCTCGTAGGGCTGCATGTTTCCGCTGGACGGGGCGAAGGTGGCCTCGCGCAGCAGGGCCCGGACATCCGCTTCCGGAATCGGTGTGGGGCGGAATCGGCGGATCGCCCGGCGAAAGCGGTTGGCGGCTTGGAAGGCATCCCAGGGATGCAGCAGGTCTTGTGTTTTCATGCTTTAAATCGTAAGTTAAAGCTTTTATTTCCGAAACTCGCGTTCCCATGCCGTCCCCGCGCAAAAGCAAAACCGCTGCCACGCCCCGCAAAATCCCGGTCCAAGCGCGCTCGCGCGCCACCGTGGATGCCATCATGCAAGCCGCGACTTACATTTTGACCCAGGTGGGCTGGGCAGGATTCACCACGAATGCCATCGCCGAGCGCGCGGGCGTGAACATCGGCTCGCTCTACCAGTTCTTTCCGAACAAGGAGGCGGTGATCGCGGAACTGCAGCGGCGGCATGCCGTCGAGACGCGCTCCGACCTGCGCAAGGCGCTGCAGGTCCTGCCGGAGCAGCCCTCCCTGCGAAAGGCGCTGACAGTGGTCGTCGAGATGATCGTGGAGGAGCACCGCGCCGCGCCCGCCGTGCACAAGGCCATCTACGACGAACTGCCACGCACGGTGCGCGGCCTGGAAGAAGACAAGCACCAGCTGCGCGGGGAATTCCTGGAGGTGATCCGGCCGCTCATGCAGAACGTGCCGGACCCGGACCTGGCGACCTACCTGGTGGGCGTGGCCGCGCATGCGGTCGTGCACACCGTGACCGCGGAGCGGCCCAAGTTGCTCGGCGACCCCCGCTTCGCCCCGGAGCTGGTCACCTTGCTGGAGAACTACCTGTGCCGCACCGCGCCTTCGCAGCGGGACGAAAACGCCTGAGGCAGCCGCTTCGCTTCGCCGCGCCGGGCGTGCGCCCTACCAGCGCCGGCCCAGCGGCAGGTACCGCAGGACGCTGGCCAGGCCCTGGCGC
>NZ_BAAJYR010000306.1:0-4244 GCF_057546605.1 Acidovorax sp. KPB24-03
CGCCGCCGTGGCGGCCGACCCGTCCGCCCCCCGCGCCCAAGGGCCGCGAAAGCTTCGTGCAGCACCACCGCGATGCGGCCGAGCGCGTGGCCAAGGAAAGCGGCATTCCCGCCAGCTTCATGCTGGGGCAGGCCGGCCATGAGACCGGCTGGGGCAAGAGCGAGATCCGCAGCAAGGACGGCGACAACTCCTTCAACCTGTTCGGCATCAAGGCCGGCAAGGGCTGGACGGGCAAGGTCGCCGAGATCACCACCACCGAGTACATCGGCGGCGTGCCGCGCAAGGTGACGGCGAAGTTCCGCGCCTACGACTCCTACGAAGACTCCTTCAAGGACTACGCCAAGCTCATCAACGACAACCCGCGCTACGAGAAGGCGCGCGAGAAGACGCATTCCGCCGTGGCCTACGCCACCGAGCTGCAGAAGGCGGGCTACGCCACCGACCCCGAATACGCCAGCAAGCTGAGCCGGGCCATCAACAGCACCTTGCGCGTCTCGCCGCGCACGGCGGCGTGACGGAAAGCGCTCCATGAGCCTGCTCAACGTCGGCGCCCGCGCCCTGCTCGCCAACCAGGTGGCCCTGCAGACGGCGGGCCACAACATCGCCAACGTCAACACCGCCGGCTACTCGCGCCAGACGCTGTCGCTGCAGACCGTGCAGGGCCAGTTCACCGGCGGCGGCTACATCGGCCAGGGCGTGGACGTGCAGACCATCCTGCGCAACCACAACGAGCTGCTCACGCGGCAGGCCGCCGCGGCCAACGCCACCCAGGCGGCCGACCAGACGCGCGGCGAGCGCCTGTCGCAGATGCAGGACGTGTTCAGCGGCGGCACGAGCGGCCTGGGCGCCTCGATCACCGACATGCTGAACGCCCTGTCCGACGTGGTGGCGGCCCCGACCGACATCACCGCGCGCACGGTGGTGCTCACGCGCATGGACGAGACCGCCGGGCGCATGCGCTCCGCGGCCGACCGGCTGTCGGAGATCCAGTACACCGTCACCGAACAGCTCAACAGCAACGTCAACGCGATCAACAGCCTGGCCAGCCGCATGGCCGGCGTGAACGAGCAGATCGCGCGCGCCACCGGCAACGGCCAGTCGCCCAACGACCTGCTGGACCAGCGCGACCAGATCATCCGCGAGATCAACCAGTACGTGCAGACCACGCAGGTACAGGCCGACGACGGCACCGTGGGCCTGTTCGTCGCGGGCAGCCAGCCGCTGGTGCTGGGCTCCACCGCCACGCAGCTGTCCGTGGGCGAGGCCACGTCCTTTCCCGGCAGCGGGCAGACCAAGCTGTTCTTCAACCGCCCCGGCGTCGCGCCCGTGGAGCTGGACGAGAACATGCTCGGCGGCGGCGAGGTCTCGGGCCTGCTGCGCTTCAACAACACCGATCTCGCCGAGGGCGTGAACCTGCTCGGCCGCATGGCGCAGTCCATCGGCATGACGATGAACGCCCAGCACAAGCTGGGCCTCACGCTCGACGGGCAGGCCGGCAAGGACCTGTTCTCGGTGCCCACCAGCATGCCCGGCTACACCAAGGGCACGGCCGTGGGCACCGTGTCGTTCAGCGATGCGACGAAGTTCGCCGCGTCCGACTATGAAGTGCGCTTCACCACGCCGCCGGCCGGCCAGGTGGTGCGCATGTCCGACGGCAAGGCCACCGCCTTCACCGACCTGACCGACCTGGCCAGCAAGCAGATCGACGGGCTGAACTTCAACATGACGGCCGCAGGCGCCACCGGCGAGCGCGTGCTCTTCAAGCCCTTCAGCACCACGGCCGCGAACATCCAGGCCAAGGTGCTGTCGCCCCGCGACCTGGCCGTGGCCAGCCCGGTCAACGCCGCCATGGGCAAGACCAACGGCGGGTCGATGCAGCTCACCAGCGTGCAGGCGACCTCCACGGGCTTCACCGCCCCCCCCATTCCGGCGGGCGTGAGCCTGAGCTTCGCCGCCGGCCCGCCCACCACCTACACGGTGACGGGCTCGACCACGCCGCCCTCGGGCACCGCGGGCCTGGCCTACACGCCGGGCCAGCCCATCCAGATCGACGGCTGGGAACTGACGCTCAAGGGCACGCCCAACACCGGCGACACCGTCACGGTGGGCAATGCGCTCGATCCGCAATACGGCGACACCTACACCCGCAACGCCGGCAACGCCTCCGCGATGAACGCGCTGCGCGACGTGAAGATGTTCGACGAATCCACCATGAGCGACGGCTACGCCGGCCTCATGGCGCAGGTGGGCACGCGCACGCAGAGCGCGCTGAACTCCGCCCAGCTGTCCACCACCATCGCGGGCAACCTCGAAAAGGACCGCACGGCCGTCTCGGGCGTGAACCTGGACGAAGAGGCCGCCAAGCTGATCCAATACCAGCAGGCCTACCAGGCCTCCGCGAAGGTCCTGCAGATCGCCCAGAGCATTTTCGACAGCCTGATCCAGACGATGGGCCGATAAACCGCGCCGGAGAAAGACATGGCCAACTTCTATCGCACCTCCACCGCCAACATGTACGACAACGCCCTGCGCAACCTGGGCACGCGGCAGACGGCGTTGTCCAACCTGCAGGAAAACCTCACCTCCGGCAAGCGCGTGGTGCGCGCCAGCGACGACCCGGTGGCCGCCGCGCAGGCCGAGCGCGCGATGACCCGGCTGGCGCGCGTGCAGACCGACCAGCGCGCGCTGGAAAACCAGCGCAACTCCATCGCCCAGGCCGAATCGACCATGGGCGAGGCCGTGGACCTGGTGCAGGAGGCCCGCCAGCTCATCGTGAGCGCCGGCAACGGGTCGCTCACCCCCAATGACCGCAAGACCATCGCCAACCAGCTGCAGGGCCTGCGCGAGCAGCTGTCCTCCATGGTCAACCGCAAGGACAGCAACGGCATGCCGCTGCTGGGCGCCCTGGGCAGCGCGCTCACGCCGTTTCTCGGGCCGCAGTCCGGCAGCCCCGACTACACCTTCTCCGGCCTGCCCGGCCAGGGCTCGGGCACCGACAGTTCGCTGCCCCTGTCGCTGGACGGCGAATCGGCCTTCATGTTCGTGCCGCAGCGCGACGGCGCCTACAACGCCGCCGTCACCACCAGCTCGACCGACCACCTGCTGACCACCGACGGCATCAAGCCCACCGACACCAGCCTCATCACGGGCAACAACTACCAGATCGTCTTCAGCGGCGTGGGCCCGGGCGCCACGGCAGGCACCACGACGGCCACGTACACCATCACCAACACCACCACTGGCGTGTCGTCCCCGCCCGTGACGGTGCCCGACTTTCCGTCCGACAAGCCGGTGAGCATCGGCGTGACCGGCATCCCCGGCATGAGCTTCAACATCACCGGCACGCCCGTCAAGAAGGTCGATGGCACCTACAGCCTCTCGCCCGCCAATGGCGACAGCATTTCGCTGCAGCCCAGCGCCAGCATCTTCAGCACGCTGGACAGCGCCATCCGCGACATCGGCAGTGCCACCACCAGCGGCGCGGCCTCGCAGGCCGTGGGCCAAGCCCTGAACAACATCGACATCGGCATGGAGCGCATGCACAACATGCGGGGCTACGCGGGCGAGTTGCTCAACCGCGCCGACCGCATCACGGGCGACCAGGACAAGCGCGCCGTGCAGCTCGAAGCCGACCGTTCGCGCGCGGAGGATCTCGATATGATCAAGGGCATTTCCGACTTCCAGAACAACCAGGTCGGGTATGAAGCGGCCCTGAAGTCCTATGCCCAGGTGCAGAAGCTGTCCCTCTTCAACTACATCGGCTGAGCCCGCGCGGTAACGGCCGCCTTCGCATCCCATGGTCCAATCCGTTCTTGGCAGCCTTCTCCTCGGTTACCGCCCACTGTGGAACCAGGCGCGGCGCCTGGCAGCCGTGCAGCTCTATGTGCAAAGCGACGGTGCCGCCTTCGTGGACGCGCCCCACCTGCTGCGCACCTTGCAGGAACTGTGGAGTGCCAGCTCGCCCCCCCTGCTGCTGTCCCCGCAAACGCCGCAGTTGCTCACCGACCTGCTGAGCCAGGCGCCGCGCGCGCCCCCTGGATCGAAGTGCGCAACGATTGGCTGGGCGATCCGGCCTTGCTCGCCCAGGTGCAGGCCGCCCACCAGCGCGGCCTGAAACTCGTCTGGCGCGGCGAGCTGCACCACCTGCCCGAGCCCGCCGTGGCCGGCTGCTTCGACAACAGCCTGCTCACCCTCAGCGCCGCCGACGCCATGGCCGCGCTCAAGGCCACCGCCGCCGTGCCCCG
>NZ_BAAJYR010000307.1:0-4241 GCF_057546605.1 Acidovorax sp. KPB24-03
GACACGGCCAAGGCCCGCGCCCGACCAGTCGTTCGCCCAGCAGGGCCCTGCGCCGCCAGCGGGAACTGTTCGAAGCCGGCATCGTGGCCCGCAAGGACCTGGAGCAGGCCGAGGCCGACGCCGCGCGCGCCCAGGCCGAAGTGGCCCGTGCCGCCGCGCGCACCAGTCTCTACGGCGGCGGCAACGCCGTGAACCAGCAGCTCGCGCTCACGGCCGGCATGGCGGGCGTGGTGGTGGAGCGCAACCTCAATCCCGGCCAGGAGGTGCGGCCCGACCAGTCCGGCCCCGGCAACCCGGCGCTGTTCGTGGTGACCGACCCCGCCTCGCTGTGGGTGCAGATCGACGCGCGCGAGGGCGACCTGGCCTCGCTGCGCCCCGGCGACAGCTTCACGCTGCAGGTACCCGCCTACCCCGAGGCCACCTTCACCGGCCGCGTGACCGCCGCAGCCGACGCGATCGACCCCGGCACGCGCACGCTCAAGGTGCGCGGCGTGGTGCCCAATGCCGACCGGCGCCTGAAGGCCGAGATGCTGGCCACCGTGCACGTGCAGGAAAGCCGCGAGAGTGGGGTCGTCATCCCCGCCGCCGCCGTCACCTTGAATGGCACGCAGCACACCGTGTACGTGCAGCGCGAGCCCGGCGTGTTCGAGCCGCGCAAGGTGGTGCTGGGCTACGAAGGCCCGCGCGAGGTGGTCGTCTCCCGCGGGCTGGAAGCCGGCGAGAAGGTGGTGGCCGAGAACGTGCTGCTGCTGGCCCGCCAGTTCCAGGCCGCCGAGGAAGACGCGCCCGCACCGGTACCCGGCGCGCCCGCCAGCCCGGCGGGCGGCAAGGCGGAAGGGACGGCCAAACCATGAGGCGCCTCATCCACTACGCGCTGCACCAGCCGCTGTTCATCGTGCTGGGCACGGTGCTGTTCGCCCTGGCGGGATTCATCTCGTTCAAGAACCTGTCCGTCGAGGCCTTTCCCGACGTCACGGACACCCAGGTGACGGTGATCGCCCTGTACCCGGGCCGAGCGCCCGAGGAAGTCGAAAAGCAGGTCACCCTGCCCATCGAGACGGCCCTGGCGGGCCTGCCCAATTCGATCCGCGTGTTCTCGCACACGCAGTTCGGCCTCTCGTTCAGCGTGGTCACATACGACGACGCGGCCAACACCAACATCGTGCGCCAGCAGGTGGCCGAGCGGCTGTCCAGCATCGACCTGCCGCCCGGCGTGCAGGCCGAGATCGCGCCCAACGCCACGCCGGTGGGCGAGATCATGCGCTACCGCCTCAAGGGCGACGGCCTGTCGACCACCGACATCCGCACCGTGGAGGACTGGACGGTGGAGCGCGCGCTGCGCCAGGTGCCCGGCGTGGCCGACGTCGTGGCCATGGGCGGCTCGATCAAGCAGTACGAAGTGCAGCCCGACATGGACCGGCTGCGCGCGTACAAGGTCACGTTCCAGAACCTGCTGGACGCGCTGGGCCGGGGCAACGCCAACGCCGGCGGCAGCTACGTGGCGCAAGGCGCGCAGCAGTACACCATCCGCGGGCTGGGCCTGCTGCGCTCGGCCGACGACATCGGCCGCATCGTGGTGGCCTCGCGCAACGGCACGCCCGTGCTGATCCGCGACATCGGCCAGGTCAAGATCGGCGCCGTGCCGCGCCTGGGCGTGGTCGGCCAGGACCTGGACGACGACGTGGTCACCGGCATCGTCGTGATGCGCAAGGGCGAGAACCCGAGCGTGGTGCTCAAGGGCGTGAAGGACCGCATCGCCGAACTGAACGCGCGCGGCCTGCCGCCGGGCGTGCAGATCGTGCTGTTCTACGACCGCACCTGGCTCATGGACAAGACGCTTACCACCGTGTTCCACAACCTCGTGGAAGGCGCGCTGCTGGTGGCGCTGGTGCTGTACATCTTCCTGTCCAACCTGCGCGCCAGCCTGGCCGTGGTGGTGGTCATTCCGCTGGCCCTGCTCTCGACCTTCATGGGCCTCAAGATCATGGGCGTGCCGGCCAACCTGCTGAGCCTGGGCGCCATGGACTTCGGCATCATCGTGGACGGCGCGGTGATCGTGATCGAGAACATCATGCACCGCCTGGCCGAGCGCGGCGAGGACATGGACGACCGCGACCGGCGCGACACCATCATCGAGGCCGCCGGCGAAGTGGGCCGGCCCACGCTGTTTTCGATGCTCATCATCATCGCGGCGCATATCCCCATCTTCGCGCTGCAGCGCCACGAAGGCCGCATCTTCCAGCCCATGGCGCTGTCGGTCTCGGCCGCGCTCGTCGGCTCGCTGATCTTCTCGCTCACCCTGGTGCCGCTGCTGGCCTACTGGATGCTGCGCAGGAAGCTGCCGCACGGCGACAACCGCGTGGTCACCTTCGCCAAGCGCGCCTACGCCCCGGTGCTGGACTGGGCCCTGGCCCGCCGCCGCACGGTGGTGGTGATCGCGCTGGCCGTGTTCGGCCTGGCGCTGGTGGCCGCCTCGCGCCTGGGCTCGGAGTTCCTGCCCGAGCTGGACGAGGGCACCACCTGGGTCAACTTCACCCTCTCGCCCAACGTCTCCACCGACGAGGCGGCGCGCGTGCTGCGCATGGCCCGCAAGGCCCTGCTGAGCGTGCCCGAGGTGCGCACCACGGTCTCCAAGGCCGGCCAGCCCGAGGACGGCACCGACCCCAAGACCATCTCCATGGCCGAGATCTTCGTGGACGTGAAGCCCGAGGACCAATGGCGCCCCGGCATGACGCGCGAGAAGATCACCGAGGAGATGGGCCGCGCGCTGTCGGCCATCCCCGGCATCGACCCCGCGTTCTCGCAGCCCATCCGCGACAACGTGCTGGAGTCGATCTCGCAGATCAAGGGCCAGATCGTCATCAAGCTCGCGGGCGACGACCTGGTGGAGATGAAGCGCATCACCGACGAGATCGCACGCGAGATCAAGCAGGTGCAGGGCGTGGCCCGCGCCGAGATCGACCGCGACGGCCAGGTGCCGCAGCTGCTGCTGGACATCGACCGCGACCGCGCCGCGCGCTACGGCCTGAACGTGGGCGACATCCAGGACGTGATCGAGGCCGCCCTCGCCGGCAAGGCCGCCACCAGCCTGTGGGAGGGCGAGCGCAAGTTCGCCGTGGCCGTGCGCCTGCCCAAGGACGAACGCGTGATCTCCAACCTGCCGCGCACCCCCATCGCCACGCCCGACGGCGGCTACGTGCAGCTGGGCGACGTGGTGCACATTCGCGAGGGCACGGGCGCCATGAACATCGCCCGCGAGGCCGGGCGCCGCACCACGGCCATCGGCATCTTCATCGCGGGCCGCGACATGGGCTCGGTGGTGGCCGACATGAAGGCCCGCGTGGAAAAGAACGTCAAGATCCCGTCCAACTACCAGGTCAACTGGTCGGGCGAGTTCGAGAACCAGGAGCGCGCGATGAAGCGCCTGTCGGTGGTGGTGCCCATCTCGCTGCTGCTGATCTTCGTGCTGCTGTTCGACGCCTTCAAGTCGTTCAAGATGGCCTCGCTGATCCTCATCAACGTGCCGCTGGCGCTCATCGGCGGGTTCATCGCGCTGTGGGTGTTCGGCATCCCGCTGTCGGTGTCGGCCGCCATCGGCTTCATCGCGCTGTCGGGCCAGGCGGTGCTCAACGGGGTGGTGATGCTCTCGGTGTTCCAGCAGCTGCAGTCGGGCGGCATGGCCGTGGTCGATGCCGTGCGCCAGGGCTCCATGCAGCGCCTGCGCACCGTGCTGATGACCGCCATGCTCGCCATGCTGGGCCTGTTGCCCATGGCCCTGTCGCACGAGATCGGCTCGGAGACGCAGCGGCCCCTGGCCATCGTGGTGATCGGCGGGCTGGTGACGGCGACGCTGCTGACGCTGGTGGTGCTGCCGGCGCTGTATGTGGCGTGGTTCGGGCCGCGCAAGGGCCGTGCCGATGAACCCTCGCCCGGCGGCGAGCCCCCCAGGGCGTTGACCTGAGAGCCCCCGGCCGCGCCGGCACGGCGCTGGCCGGGGAGGCTGGGGAACAGGAGGGGCCGGGAGGACCGGCCCTCCCGCCGGGTCAACCCCCGGTGAGCTGCGGCCGCACCAGGCCGCTGGAGGCAGGCAGGCCCTGCAGCGCCGCATCAGCGTGCACCGAGGCGTAGGCCTGCCCGTCGGCCAGATGGAACTGCTGCACCACCTGCGACAGGCGCGCGGCCTGCTCGCGCAGCGATTCGGCGGCGGCGGCGGATTGCTCCACCAGCGCGGCGTTCTGCTG
>NZ_BAAJYR010000308.1:0-4240 GCF_057546605.1 Acidovorax sp. KPB24-03
GGGGGGGATCCGCCCGGCAACGGCACACCGCGCAGCGCCAACCCGGCCGCCTCCGTGCCCTTGCCCAGCGACCTGCAGGCCTGGCTGGACCAGCAAGAGCGCGAGATTCTGGTGCGGGCCCTGCGGGATACCGGCTTCAACCGCACCGCCACCGCGGCGCGGCTGGGCATCAGCCTGCGGCAGATCCGCTACCGGATCGCCCGCCTGGACATCGCCGCGCCCAACGACAGCGACGCGAATGACGACAGCGAATGAGGCACCGCACCCCGGCCCAGTGCCCTGCCCGGAGGCGGGGGACAGGCCGGTGTGGGACGGCGGCTGGTACCGGGACGCCACGCGTGAGCCCTCGCCCAACTTCGGCCCCCGCCCGGCCCAGGCGGTCATCGATCTCATCGTCGTGCATTCGATCAGCCTGCCCCCCGGCGAATACGGCGGCGGGCAGGTGCGCCGGCTTTTCACCAACACCCTCGACTGGGATGCGCACCCCTACTACGCCGGCATCCGCGGGCTGCAGGTGTCGGCCCACTTCTTCATCGAGCGCGACGGCCGGCTCTGGCAATTCGTGGACTGCGATCTGCGGGCTTGGCATGCCGGGCCGTCGAGCTACCGGGGCCGCGCCAACTGCAACGATGACTCGATCGGCATCGAACTGGAAGGGCTGGAGGGCCAGACCTTCGAGCCCGCCCAATACGCCACCCTGGCGCGGCTTTGCGCCGAACTGCCGCTGCGCTACCCCATCGCCCACGTGGCAGGCCACGAAGACGTGGCTCCCGGCAGAAAGCAGGACCCGGGGCCGGGCTTCGACTGGCAACGGCTTCGAGCGGACCTGCCGTGGCCACCCGCCGTGTTTCCACGGAAGTCAACCCGACCACCGCCATAATTGAGGGTTTTCCCCAACCCTCTGCACGCGGGACGCCAAACCGCGACACTCTGGGCCCGCTGCCCTCCCGCCATGGAAGACAGTGCCCACGCGGCTCGTGAAGTCAAAACGCCCGGCGTACTGCGCCAGACCACGTTTTCCCGTCCCCCACCCGCATCCACACGGCCTTTGCGCCATGCCTCGGTCACGGCTTCCAGGCCATGGAAACAGCATGTTTCCAGAATCCGGAGCAGAGGGCGCTGTACACTACCGGTAGTGTCTTGCTACCATTGCACACCCTAGATATAGCGTGTGGGCCAGCACCCAACCCCCACCCCGTTCTCCGCTTTGGCGCCGCCTTACGGCCCGCCAGATCCGCCTTTTCCGACAGCTCCCAAAGGACCTTTCATGCAAGCTGCGCTAAACCCTTCATCCACCAGCCAAGCCACCGGGCAAGCCCCCACTGCCGCAGACGAATCGCCGGCGGCGCAGCCCGGCAGCGACCTGCTGACGCACTACCAGATCATTCGCCGCAACGGCGCAGTGGTGCCGTTCGAACCGCAGAAGATCGCAGTGGCCCTGATGAAGGCGTTTCTCGCCGTGCACGGCACCCAGGGTGCCGCTTCGGCCAGCGTGCGCGAAGTCGTGGACACGCTGACCCAGAACGTGGTGCGCGCCCTCATGCGCTCGCGCCCGGGCGGCGGCACGTTCCACATCGAGGACGTCCAGGACCAGGTCGAACTGGGCCTGATGCGCGGTGGCCACCACGAGGTCGCGCGTGCCTATGTGCTGTACCGCGAGCGCCGCTCGCAGGAGCGCGCCCACCAGCAGGAGCAGCGCACCCCCGCCGTGCCCACCCTGCACGTGATCGACCATGGCCAGCGCGTGCCCCTCGATGAAGCGCGCATGCTGAGCCTCATCCAGGCCGCCTGCTCCAACCTGGGCGCCGACATCCAGGCCGCGCCCATCGTGGCCGAAACCATGCGCAACCTGTACGACGGCGTGCCCATGGACGAGGTGTACAAGGCCTCCATCCTGGCCGCCCGCACCCTGATCGAGAAAGACCCCGACTACACCTACGCCACCGCCCGCCTGCTGCTGCACACCATCGTGCGCGAGGTGCTGGGCCGCGACGTGGCGCCCGGCGAAATGGGCGCCGCCTACGCGAACTACTTCCCCGTGTTCATCCAGAAGGGCGTGGACAACGACCTGCTGGACCCCCGCCTGCTCGAGTACGACCTGCAAAAGCTCGGCGCCGCACTGAAGTTCGAGCGCGACCAGCAGTTCGACTACCTGGGCCTGCAGACGCTGTACGACCGCTACTTCCTGCACGTGCGCAAGAGCCGCATCGAACTGCCCCAGGCGTTCTTCATGCGCGTGGCCATGGGCCTGGCGCTCAAGGAAGACAACCGCGAAGCGCGCGCCATCGAGTTCTATGAGGTGCTCTCGTCGTTCGACTTCATGTCCAGCACCCCCACGCTGTTCAACAGCGGCACGCTGCGCTCGCAGCTGTCGTCGTGCTACCTGACCACCGTGCCCGACGACCTCGACGGCATCTACGAATCGATCAAGGAAAACGCGCTGCTGTCCAAGTTCGCCGGCGGCCTGGGCAACGACTGGACCCGCGTGCGCGCACTGGGATCGCACATCAAGGGCACCAACGGCGAATCGCAGGGCGTGGTGCCGTTCCTCAAGGTGGTGAACGACACCGCCGTGGCCGTGAACCAGGGCGGCAAGCGCAAGGGCGCCGTCTGCACGTACCTCGAAACCTGGCACCTGGACATCGAGGAGTTCCTGGAGTTGCGCAAGAACACCGGCGACGACCGCCGCCGCACGCACGACATGAACACGGCCAACTGGATTCCCGACCTGTTCATGCGTCGCGTCATGGAAAAGGGCACCTGGACCCTGTTCTCACCCTCCAACGTGCCCGACCTGCACGACCTGTTCGGCGCCGACTTCGAAAAGGCCTACGTGGCCTATGAAGAAAAGGCTGCGCGCGGCGAGATCAAGCCCTCGCGCACGCTGCAGGCGACCGACCTGTGGCGCAAGATCCTCACCATGCTGTTCGAGACCGGCCACCCCTGGATCACGTTCAAGGATGCCTGCAACGTGCGCTCGCCCCAGCAGCACGCCGGCGTGGTGCACTCGTCCAACCTGTGCACCGAGATCACGCTGAACACCAGCGACACCGAAACCGCGGTCTGCAACCTCGGCTCGGTCAACCTGCTGCGCCATCTGAAGGACGGCCCGAACGGCCGCGAGCTCGACCACGTCAAGCTGCGCAAGACCATCTCCACGGCCATGCGCATGCTCGACAACGTGATCGACATCAACTACTACGCCGTCGAAAAGGCCCGCGCCTCCAACATGCGCCACCGCCCCGTGGGCCTGGGCATCATGGCCTTCCAGGACAGCCTGTACGAACTGCGCATTCCCTACGCGTCGCAGGCCGCGGTCGAGTTCGCCGATCGATCCATGGAAGCCATCTGCTACTACGCCTACTGGGCTTCGACCGAGCTGGCCAAGGAACGCGGCCACTACGAAAGCTACAAGGGCTCGCTGTGGGACCGCGGCATCCTGCCGTTCGACACGCTAGAGCTGCTGGAAAAAGCCCGCGGCGGCTTCGTGGAAGTGGACCGCTCGTCCTCGCTGGACTGGGATGCGCTGCGCAAGAAGATCGCGCAGGACGGCATGCGCAACTCCAACTGCGTGGCCATCGCGCCCACCGCCACCATCTCCAACATCGTCGGTGTCGATGCGTCCATCGAGCCCTCGTTCGGCAACCTATCGGTCAAATCGAACCTGTCGGGCGAGTTCACGGTCATCAACGGCTACCTGGTGCGCGACCTCAAGCGCCTGGGCCTGTGGGACGACGTGATGGTCATGGACCTCAAGCACTTCAAGGGTTCGCTGCACTCCATCGACCGCGTGCCGCAGGACGTCAAGGCGCTGTACTCCACGGCCTTCGAAGTCGAGCCGTCGTGGCTCGTCGAGGCCGCATCGCGCCGCCAGAAGTGGATCGACCAGGCGCAGAGCCTGAACATCTACATGGCGGGCGCATCAGGCAAGAAGCTCGACGACACCTACAAGCTCGCCTGGGTGCGCGGCCTCAAGACCACGTATTACCTGCGCACGCAAAGCGCCACGCACGTCGAGATGAGCACCGTGAACACACGCCAGCTCAACGCCGTGTCGTCGGGCACCGACGGCGGCGGCGCACAGGCCGCATCCAAGCCCAGCGCGCTCGAAGCCGCTGCGGCCGCAGCACAGGCACAGGCCGCGGCATTGCCCGCGACCGACGTGAAGTTCTGCGCGATCGACGACCCGACCTGCGAAGCCTGCCAGTGATGCGCACGCCATGCGCGGCACCCTGATCGA
>NZ_BAAJYR010000309.1:0-4236 GCF_057546605.1 Acidovorax sp. KPB24-03
GCTTGCCGGCCGCCGCGCGCTTGGCGGCGCCCAGCATGGCGTACTGCGTGAGCTTTTCCAGGCTGCCGCGCACGGTCTCGCGCGAGTGGTGCAGCAGCCGCGCGCGCATCACGTGGCGCGGCACGCCGGGCTCGGTGAGCACGGCCTCCTCGTGGACCACGCCCACGTACTCGCGCAGCATGTCGCGCCGGAACAGGCGCTCCACGGTCGAGGTGGTGCGCAGGTAGCGCAACTCGTGGCCGAAGGCCACCATGCGCCAGCGGATCTTCCACACCGCGCGCTCGCCCGAGCGCACGATGGCCTGCAGCTCCTCGCGGAAGTCGGGGCCCATCACCTCGTCGGCGTCGAGAAAGAAAACGTAGTCGCCCGTGGCATGCGCCAGCAGGCGGTTGCGCTGCACGGCAAAGCCCTGCCAGTCGGGATACACATGCACCTGGGCACCCAGGCGCCGCGCCACGGCCACGGTGTCGTCCGTGCTGCCGCTGTCCACCACCACGATCTGGTCGGCGAACGAGGCGCTCGCCAGACAGGCCTCGATGCGGTGGCCCTCGTTCAGCGTCAGCACCGCCACCGTGAGCGTGGGGCGGGCCGCGCTGCCGCGTTCAGCCGGCATCAATCAGTGGCCGGAGTGGACGCGTTCTCCCGCCTTCAGGCGGTACACCGTGCCGCAATAGGGGCACTTGGCCTCGCCCGTGTGGGCGACGTCCAGGTACACCTTGGGGTGGGTGTTCCAGATCTTCATGTCCGCCTTGGGGCTCGGGCAGAAGACGCCGCCCTGGGGGTTGAGGTCTTTGGCGACCAGTTCGACGATGGCTTGCGACATGTTCTTCAGACCTTGGTGAGCCAGTGGGCGTATTGGGGGTTGCGGCCGTTCACGATGTCGAAGAAGGCGCTCTGGATCTTTTCGGTGATCGGGCCGCGCGAGCCGCTGCCGATGGCGAGGCGGTCGAGTTCGCGGATGGGCGTCACTTCGGCGGCGGTGCCGGTGAAGAAGGCCTCGTCGGCGATGTACACCTCGTCGCGGGTGATGCGCTTTTGCACCAGCTCCAGGCCCAGGTCCTTGCAGATGTGGACGATGGTGTTGCGCGTGATGCCGTTGAGCGCGCCGGCCGACAGGTCGGGCGTGTACACCACGCCGTTCTTGATGATGAAGACGTTCTCGCCCGCGCCCTCGGACACGAAGCCGGAGGCGTCCAGCAGCAGGGCCTCGTCGTAGCCGTCGTCCAGGGCCTCCATGTTGGCCAGGATCGAGTTGGTGTAGTTGCTCACCGCCTTGGCCTGCGTCATGGTGATGTTGACGTGGTGGCGCGTGTAGCTGCTGGTCTTGACGCGGATGCCGCGCTTCATGCCCTCTTCGCCCAGGTAGGCGCCCCAGGCCCAGGCCGCCACCATCAGGTGGATCTGGTTGCCCTTGGGGGACACACCCAGCTTCTGCGAGCCGATCCAGGTCAGCGGGCGCAGGTAGCACGATTCGAGCTGGTTCTCGCGCACCACGGCCTTCTGGGCCTCGTTCACCTCGTCGCGGGTGAACGGAATGGTCATGCGCAGGATCTTGGCGCTGTTGAACAGGCGCTCGGTGTGCTCCTCGAGGCGGAAGATCGCCGTGCCGTCGGCCGTCTTGTAGGCACGCACGCCTTCGAAGGCGCCGCAGCCGTAGTGCAGCGTGTGGGTCAGCACATGGATCTTGGCGTCGCGCCAATCGACCATCTGGCCGTCCATCCATATCTTGCCGTCACGGTCGGCCATCGAGGGAGCTACGGGACTCATGGGGTTCCTTTGGAATTGCTGGAAGTCGCAAAACCCGCGATTTTACGAGTCTGCGCGGGCAGGGGCCGCCACATCCGCCGGCGCCTGGGGCGCATCCTCCTGCGGCACGGGCCGCACGAGCGCCCATTCCACCAGCTTGCCGGCCCGGAATTCGCACGTCACGTGCGACTGCGTGCCGTCGGTCCAGCGGTAGCGCTCGGGCTCCTCGCCGTCGGCCGACAGCGGCTCGCCCAGCGAACGCGTCATGGCCACCACGTGCATGAGATTGACCCCCTTGCGCAGCTTGGCATTGAGCATGACGGCGCTGCCCACGTGGCCGATGGGCCGGTCGGCCGCCTTGCGCATGACGTTCATGAGCCGGGTGAAATGCAGCAGCGCCCACATCACGAGCCCGCCCCCGACCGCCATGACGCCCTGCCAGCCATAGGAGCGGTGGGCCGCGAAGACCAGCACCGCGATGCCGACGGGAATGAAGAGGTTGCGCAGATTCATGGGGCGAGATTGTCCTATGGCGGCCGCCGGGGCCGGGTGTGGATGGTGCGTAGGCGCGGCATCGCCGCCCGGCGGGCGGCCGTCAGCCCATGCCGCGCACCACCTCCATCGCCTCCTCCACGCGCTCCACCGCATGGATGGTGATGCCCTCGATGGGCTTCTTGGGCGCATTGGCCTTGGGCACCACGGCCACGCTGAAGCCCAGCTTGGCCGCCTCCTTGAGCCGCTCCTGCCCGCGCGGGGCCGGGCGCACCTCGCCGGCCAGCCCCACTTCGCCGAAGGCGATGAACCCGCGGGGGAGTGCTTTGCCGCGCAGGCTGGAGGTGATGGACAGCATCACCGCCAGGTCGGCCGCGGGCTCGCTGATGCGCACGCCGCCCACGGCGTTCACGAACACGTCCTGATCCATGCAGGCCACGCCGGCATGCCGGTGCAGCACCGCCAGCAGCATGGCCAGGCGGTCGCGGTCCAGCCCCACCGACAGCCGGCGCGGACTGGGGCCGCCCTCGTCCACCAGCGCCTGGATCTCCACCAGCATGGGCCGCGTGCCCTCCAGCGTGACCAGCACGCAGCTGCCCGGCACGGGCTCGCTGTGCTGGCTCAGGAAGATGGCACTCGGGTTGGTCACGCCCTTGAGGCCCTTTTCCGTCATGGCGAACACGCCGATCTCGTTGACCGCGCCGAAGCGGTTCTTGATGGCGCGCACCAGGCGGAACTGGCTGTGCGTGTCGCCTTCGAAGTACAGCACCGTATCGACCATGTGCTCCAGCACGCGCGGGCCGGCGAGCGCCCCCTCCTTGGTGACGTGGCCCACGAGGATGATGGTCACGCCCGAGGCCTTGGCCGCCCGCGTGAGGTGCGCCGCGCACTCGCGCACCTGGGCCACCGACCCGGGCGCGCTCGTGAGCTGGTCGGAGTACACCGTCTGGATCGAGTCGATCACCGCCACGGCCGGCTGGGTGGCATCGATGGTGGCGAGGATTTTTTCCAGCTGGATCTCGGCCAGCACGTTCACCTGGCTGTGGTCCAGGCCCAGGCGGCGCGAGCGCAGCGCCACCTGGGCGCCGCTTTCCTCGCCCGTCACGTACAGCGTGGGCAGGCCCACGCGCTGCAGCGCATCCAGCGCCTGCAGCAGCAGCGTGGATTTGCCGATGCCCGGGTCGCCGCCGATCAGCACCACGCCGCCCTCCACGATGCCCCCGCCCAGCACCCGGTCCAGCTCGTCGATGCCGCTCGGCGTGCGGGCGATGTCGGTCGCCTCGATGGCGGCCAGCGGCATCACCGCCTGGGCCTGGGCCAGGCCCGAGAACTGCGGCGCGCTGAGCCGGTTTTTGCCCGGGCCGGCCTCGGCCACGGTTTCGACCAGGGTGTTCCAGGCACCGCAGGCCGGGCATTTGCCCAGCCAGCGCGGGCTGGTGCCGCCGCACTCGGAGCAGGTGAAGAGGGTTTTTTCTTTGGCCATGGCAGGGATCGGGAAACGGGGCAGCAGGGGGGATCGCAGCGGGGCGGCATGCCCGGCGGCGGCCAGCCCACAGCGGCCCCAAGCCGGGCGCCAGCGGGGGTGCGCGGCCTGAAAGTAAGCAATTGCGATGTCAACCCTATCCTACCCCGCGCCTGCTGGAGCCTGCCTAGCATGCCCATTCCAGCGGCAGTCCGCCGCACGCCATTCAAGGAGATACAACCCATGACCCCAACCACCATGAACGCTTCGGCCACCCCTTCCCGCCGCTGGCTCGCCGCCGCCCCGCTGATCGTCGTGTCCGCCCTGGCGCTCACCGCCTGCGACCGCAACAAGCCAGCCGACACGCCCACCAACACCGCACCCGTCACCACCCCGGCGCCGACGACCCCCGCCACCCCCGCCCCTGCCACGCCGGCCACGCCTGCGTCGGACGCCGGCATGTCCTCCACCCCGTCTTCCTCCGCCCCGGCCGGCGGCGCCGTGTTCGGCGGCAGCACGCCGGCGCCGGCCACCGC
>NZ_BAAJYR010000310.1:0-4232 GCF_057546605.1 Acidovorax sp. KPB24-03
GGGGGTGCGCGGGGCGGGTGCGCCGGGCGGCGCGGGCAGCGGGGATGCTAGCATGGGCCCGCAGCAGCCGCCGCCCTCTGTCCATGATGCGCCCGAGCGCGCAGGAGACCTTTTCCGCATGAACGCGACCCCCCGCAAGACCGACGCCGCGCCCGCACCGGCCGCCCCCCGCAGGACCGACAAGGACCTGCCGCTGATCCAGGACATCCGGCTGCTGGGCCGCATCCTGGGCGACGTGATCCGCGAGCAGGAAGGGGTCGCCGCCTACGACCTCGTGGAGCAGGTGCGCAAGCTGTCGGTGGCCTTTCGCCGGGATGCCGACCAGGAGGCCGACAAGGCGCTCAAGAAGCTGCTCAAGGGCCTGTCGGGCGACCAGACGGTCAGCGTGATCCGCGCCTTCACCTATTTCAGCCACCTGGCCAACCTGGCCGAGGACCGCCACCACATCCGCCGCCGCACCGTGCACGAGCGCGCGGGCAGCGCCCAGGAGGGCAGCATCGAGGTGGCCCTGGCGCGCATGCGCTGGGCGGGCATCGCGCCGCGCACCATCTCGCAGACGCTGGCCAGGAGCTACGTGGCGCCCGTGCTCACCGCCCACCCGACCGAGGTGCAGCGCAAGAGCATCCTGGATGCCGAGCGCGACATCGCCCAATTGCTGGCCGAGCGCGGCGACATCCAGGTGCGCGCGCAGCTGTACAACAGCGCCAAGGACGCGCTCACCCCGCGCGAGCTGGCGGCCAACGAGGCGCGGCTGCGCGCCCGCGTGGCCCAGCTGTGGCAGACGCGCCTGCTGCGCTACACCAAGCTCACCGTGGCCGACGAGATCGAGAACGCGCTGTCGTACTACGAATCGACCTTCCTGCGCGAGATCCCCAAGATCTATGCCGATCTGGAGCGCGAACTGGGCAACCAGCCCGTGGCGAGCTTCCTGCGCATGGGCCAGTGGATCGGAGGCGACCGCGACGGCAACCCCAACGTCAGCGCGGCCACGCTCTCGCTGGCGCTGGGCCGGCAGGCCGAGGTGGCGCTGCGCCATTACCTGACCGAGGTGCACTTCCTGGGCGGCGAGCTGTCGCTGTCGGCCCGGCTGGTGCAGGTCTCGCCCGACATGCAGGCCCTGGCCGAGCGCTCGCCCGACCACAGCGAGCACCGCCAGGACGAGCCGTACCGCCGCGCGCTCACCGGCATCTACGCCCGGCTGGCCGCCACGCTGCGCAACCTGACCGGCGGCGAGGCCGCGCGCCATGCCGTCGCGCCGCAGAACCCCTATCCCGATGCCGAGGCCTTCCTGGCCGACCTGCGCGTGATCGAGGCCTCGCTGCGCTCGCACCGCGGCGCGGCGCTGGCCGCCGAGCGCCTGCACCCGCTGGTGCGCGCGGTGGAGGTGTTCGGCTTTCACCTGGCCACCGTGGACCTGCGCCAAAGCTCCGACCAGCACGAGAAGGTGATCGCCGAGCTGCTGGCCACGGCGCGCGTGGAGCCCGACTACGCGGCCCTGCCCGAGGCCGACCGCCGCGCGCTGCTGCTGCGCCTGCTGGCCGATGCCCGGCCGCTGCGCGTGGTGGGCGCCACGTATTCCGAGCACACCACGGGCGAGATCGCCATCTTCGAGACGGCGCGGCAGATGCGCGAGCGCTTCGGCCCGCAGGCCATCCGCCACTACATCATCAGCCACACCGAAACCGTGAGCGACCTGCTCGAAGTGCTGCTGCTGCAAAAGGAAGTGGGGCTGATGCACGGCACGCTCGATACCGTGCCGCCCGTGCCGGGCAGCGGCGCCCGCGCCGCCACCACCGACCTCATCGTGGTGCCGCTGTTCGAGACCATCGAAGACCTGCGCAACGCCGCGCCCATCATGCGCGAGCTGTACGCCGTGCCCGGCTTCGCCGCGATGGTGCAGGCCAGCGGCGCCGAGCAGGACATCATGCTGGGCTACAGCGACAGCAACAAGGACGGCGGTATCTTCACCAGCAGCTGGGAGCTGTACCGCGCCGAGATCGCGCTGGTGGAGCTGTTCGACGAACTGGCGGCCAGCCACCGCATCCAGCTGCGCATGTTCCATGGCCGCGGCGGCACCGTGGGCCGCGGGGGCGGCCCGAGCTACCAGGCCATCCTGGCGCAGCCGCCCGGCACCGTGCGCGGGCAGATCCGCCTGACCGAGCAGGGCGAGGTCATCGCCTCCAAGTACGCCAACCCCGAGATCGGCCGGCGCAACCTGGAAACCCTGGTCGCCGCCACGCTGGAGGCCACGCTGCTGCAGCCCACCAAGCCGGCCACCAAGGACTTCCTGGAGGCGGCGGCGCAGCTGTCGGTGGCCAGCATGGGCGCCTACCGCGCGCTGGTGTACGACACCCCGGGCTTCACCGATTACTTCTTCAACTCCACGCCCATCCGCGAGATCGCCGAGCTGAACATCGGCTCGCGCCCGGCCTCGCGCAAGCCCAGCCAGCGCATCGAAGACCTGCGCGCCATTCCCTGGGGCTTCAGCTGGGGCCAGTGCCGGCTCACGCTGCCGGGCTGGTACGGCTTCGGCGCCGCGGTGGAAGCCTTTGTCAGGCAGCCCGGCCAGGACCCCAAGGCGCAGATGGCCCTGCTGCAGAAGATGTACCGCCAGTGGCCGTTCTTCGGCACGCTGCTGTCCAACATGGACATGGTGCTGGCCAAGAGCGACCTGGCCCTGGCCTCGCGCTACAGCGAACTGGTGGCCGACACGCGCCTGCGCAAGAAGGTCTTCGGCGCCATCGAGGCCGAGTGGCAGCGCACGGCCGATGCGCTCACCCGCATCACCGGCGACAAGCACCGCCTGACGCACAACACCGCCCTGGCCCGGTCGATCCGCCACCGCTTTCCGTACATCGACCCGCTGCACCACCTGCAGGTCGAACTGGTGCGCCGCTGGCGCGGCGGGCAGGGCGACGAGCGCGTGCAGACCGGCATCCACATCTCGATCAACGGCATCGCGGCCGGGCTGCGCAACACCGGCTGACGGCGGGGATTGGGCGCGGCACGGGAGGGGCTGCGTGCCGTGGTATGGAATCTGCTTGGGTTCCGGCCATCCGGCGCGGGCCCGCGCCATGGTTTTTTCTTTCTCTCTCCGGGGTTGATGCGATCTTGAAAACGGCAATGGCAGGGTGGGCAAGGCGCCTGTGGGCGCAGGATGCGCTGGTGTACGGCGTGCGCGTGTTCATCGCGCTGAGCGGCGCCATGGCCGTGTGCTGGTGGCTGGACCGCGTGCTGCTGGTCACGCCGATCTTCCTGGGCATCATCGCCAGCGCCATCGCCGAGACCGACGACAACTGGCGCGGCCGGCTGCGGGCGCTGCTCGTCACGCTGGCCTGCTTCGCCACCGCCGCGTTCTCGGTCGAGGCCCTGATGCCGTGGCCCCTGTGGTTCGTGGCGGGCATGGCCGTGTCCACCTTCGGCTTCACCATGCTCGGCGCCGTGGGCGAGCGCTACCGCGCCATCGCGCTGGCCACCGTCATCCTGGCGCTCTACACCGCCATCAGCGTGGCGCCCGGCTCCCAGCGCGGGGGCGGCCCGGCCTTGGGCTTCAGCGTGCCCACCTGGCTGCTGGCCGGCGCCACCTGGTACGGCCTGCTGTCGCTGCTGTGGTGCGCGCTGTTCCCGCACCAGCCCGTGCGCCAGAACCTCGCCAAGCTCTACGGCGTGCTCGGCGCCTACCTGCGGCTCAAGGCCAGCCTGTTCGAGCCCGTGCGCGGCGTGGACGTGGAGCGCCGGCGCCTGGCGCTCGCCCAGACCAACGGCCGCGTGGTGTCCGCCCTCAACACCACCAAGGAAAGCATCTTCAGCCGCCTGGGCGCGCGCCGCGAGGCGCCGCCCCCCACCGGCCGGCTGCTGCGCCACCTGAACCTGTACTTCATCGCGCAGGACATCCACGAGCGCGCCAGCTCGTCGCACCACCACTACAACGACTGGGCCGACGTGCTGTTCCACAGCGACGTGCTCTACCGCTGCCAGCGCGTGCTGCAACTGCAGGGCGTGGACTGCACCCGTCTGGCCGAGGCCCTGCAGACGCACGAGCCCTTCGTGCGCGACCCCGCCGGCGAGCGCGCCATGGCCGACCTGCACGACTCCATCGCCCACCTCGAAAGCCAGCGCCAGAGCGCCTGGCAGCGGCCGCTGCGCAGCCTGCGCGCGCTGGCCCGCAACCTCGCCACGCTCTCCGGCCAGCTCGACGCCGCCACCCACCCCGATGGCGGCGAGCGCCTGGG
>NZ_BAAJYR010000311.1:0-4229 GCF_057546605.1 Acidovorax sp. KPB24-03
CCCCCCCGCCCCCCGGCAGCTTCGCCGCCGCGGCGCGCAAGGCCGCGCCGGCGGTGGTCAGCATCAACACCAGCAAGGCCGCCGTTCGCCACCCGCGCAGCAACGACCCGTGGTTCCAGTTCTTCTTCGGCGACCAGGGAACGCAGCAGGCGCAGACCGGCCTGGGCAGCGGCGTGATCATCAGCCCGGACGGCTACATCCTGACCAACAACCACGTGGTCGAGGGCGCGGACGAGATCGAGGTCACCCTGACCGACAGCCGCCGCACGCGCGCCACCGTGATCGGTACCGACCCGGACACCGACCTGGCCATCCTGAAGGTGCAGCTGGACAAGCTGCCCGTGATCGTGCTGGGCAACTCCGACCAGCTCGCCGTGGGCGACCATGTGCTGGCCATCGGCAACCCGTTCGGCGTGGGGCAGACGGTCACCAGCGGCATCGTGAGCGCGCTGGGCCGCAGCCAGCTGGGCATCAACACGTTCGAAAACTTCATCCAGACCGATGCGGCCATCAACCCGGGCAATTCGGGCGGCGCGCTGGTGGACGTGAACGGCAACCTGATGGGCATCAACACCGCCATCTACTCGCGCTCGGGCGGCAGCATGGGCATCGGCTTCGCCATTCCCGTGTCCACCGCCAAGCTGGTGCTGGACGGCATCGTGAAGGACGGGCAGGTCACGCGCGGCTGGATCGGCGTGGAGCCGAACGAGCTGTCGCCCGAACTGGCGCAGACCTTCGGCGTGAAGGCCTCCGAGGGCGTGATCATCACCGGCGTGCTGCAGGACGGCCCCGCCGCCCGTGCCGGCATGCGTCCAGGCGACGTGATCGTGCAGGTGCAGGACAAGCCGACCGCCAGCGTCTCCGCCCTGCTCACCGCCGTGGCCTCCCTCAAGCCCGGTGCGCCCGCCACGTTCCAGCTGCAGCGCGGCGATTCGCGGGTGGAGCTGGAGGTGGTGCCCGGAACCCGGCCCCGGCCGCAGCGGGCACCTCAGCCACAGCGCTGAGGCGGCGTTGTCCCGGGGGGGATTCATTCGCCGCGGGACACGATTGAAACGGGTGGGCGATGCATGGGGCCGTGGGCGGCCCAGGGGTGGCGCCGTGGTCTTGAAGGCTGACTGGCCGTGAACACCCGGCGCGGATCAGGCCATGAAGCGCACTGCAGGCAACCCCTGGCGCGGCATCAGCGCCGCCATGAAGAATCGATCACCCGATCACCCGATCACGCCCTGCCCTCGACGATGCGACCGGGCCGCGGCGCGCAAGGCACGCCGCGCAGGCGTTGCCCAGCCCTAGGTCAATGTCTCAGGTCGGTTCCTGCGCCTGTTCGTCCTCGGGCGCCTTGGTGTGGCGGATGAAGAGCTGCGCCGCCCAGATGCCCAGTTCGTAGAGCAGGCACATCGGCACGGCCAGGGCCAGCTGGGACACCACGTCGGGCGGGGTGACCACGGCGGCGATGATGAAGGCCAGCACGATGAAATAGCCGCGAAAGCCCTTGAGCTTTTCCACGCTGACCAGCCCCATGCGCGCCAGCACGATCACGACGATCGGCACCTCGAACGACAGGCCGAACGCGAGGAACATGGTGAGCACGAAGCTCAGGTACGCCTCGATGTCAGGCGCGGCGGTGATGCTCTTGGGCGCGAAGCCCTGGATGAAGGCGAACACCTGCCCGAACACGAAGAAGTAGCAGAACGCCACGCCCACCAGGAACAGCAGCGTGCTGGAGACCACCAGAGGCAGCACCAGCTTCTTCTCATGCGAATACAGGCCTGGCGCCACGAAGGCCCACACCTGCCACAGCACCACGGGCAGTGCCAGCAGGAAGGCCGACATCAGCAAAATCTTGAGCGGCACCATGAACGGCGAGATCACCGAGGTGGCGATCAGCGTGGCGCCCTTGGGCAGGTGCGCCACCAGGGGCGCGGCCAGCAGGTCGTAGAGCGCGCCCGGGCCGGGGTACAGGAACAGGATGCCCGCGGCGATGCCGATGGCGATCAGCGCCTTGACCAGGCGGTCGCGCAGCTCCATGAGGTGCTGCACGAACGGCTGCTCGGTGCCGGCCAGCTCGTCTTCTTTAGTGGGGGTTTCGGACATGGTGCAGGAGGGGCGGGCATTGCACCCGCGCGGGTGGCTGCGCGGGGTGCGCAGCCATCAATGGAATTTCTGGGGCCGAAAGCGGGCCACGCGCGCCGCGCCCGACTGGGCCTTGGTGCGCACGCCGCTGCGGGCTTTGTACCACTGCGGCGTGGCGCCCCGCTTGAGGCGCCAGTTCTTGCCGGGGTGCTTGTACGCGGGCACCACGCTGGCGTCGCCGGCCGCGTCGTACGGCACACCGGTATCGGTGCCCGTGCCGGACGCGGTGCCGGAAAAGTCGTTGTTCCAGTCTTTTTCGAAGTCGCTGGCGCTGGTGTGGATGCTCTGGTGCACGTCGCGTGCGGCACCTTCCATCGTTTCCTTCATCTTGCGCAGCTCGTCCAGCTCCATGGAACGGTTGACCTCGGACTTCACGTCGGCCACATAGCGCTGCGCCTTGCCCAGCAGCGTGCCGACGGTGCGCGCCACGCGCGGCAGCTTCTCGGGGCCGATGACGATCAGCGCCACGGCGCCGATCAGCGCCATTTTGGACAGGCCAATATCAATCATGGAAGCAGGGCCGGCAGGGCATTAGCCCTTGTGCTTGGCTTCGACGTCGATGGTGGTGCCCTTGGGGTCGGCGGCGGTGTGGTTGACGACCTGCCCTGCGGGGGGCGTGGCCGGCGGCACGTCGCTCGCGGAGCCGTCCTTCATGCCGTCCTTGAACCCCTTGACGGCGCCGCCCAGGTCGGAGCCCATGTTCTTGAGCTTCTTCGTGCCGAACACCATCACCACGATCAGCAGCACGATCAGCCAGTGCCAGATGGAAAACGAACCCATGTCAATCTCCTAACGAATACGGACCATTCTAGACCCGCCGCATGACGGGGAAGTTCATATCCCTGCGGCGCCCGGGCTCCACGCCCTTCCCGGCGGCCGCCGGTTCAGCCCTTGAGCCAGGGCCGCGGGCCGCCCATCACGTGCACGTGCAGGTGGTGCACTTCCTGGCCGCCCTCGGCGCCCGTGTTCACCACGATGCGGAAACCGCCTTCGGGATAGGGATTGCAGCCCTGCTCCAGCGCCAGGCGCGGGGCCAGCGCCATCATGCGGCCCAGCACGCCGGCATGGGCCTCGGTCACGCCGGCCATGGAGTGCACATGCTCCTTGGGCACCATCAAAAAATGCACGGGCGCCCAGGGGTGGATGTCGTGGAAGGCGAAGATGTCTTCGTCCTCGTACACCTTCCTGGAGGGAATCTGGCCCGCGATGATCTTGCAGAAAAGGCAGTTCGGATCGTGCTGCATGGATGGGGGATGGGGTGGAACTGGAAAAACGGGGCCTGGCTGGAGGCGCCGGGTCAGGCATTGTCGGCCATGTTCACCGTGGGACGCACGCCGACGTCGGCCTGGTGGGCCTGGATCCAGCCCTGCCCCGCGGTGCGGCCCAGCTCGAACAGCTGGCGGATGAACGGCAGGTCCGCCCGCGTCTTGCTGGAGGCGCCGAAGCCCGCCAGCAGCGAGCCGCCGTCGATGCGGTGCATGCGCACGCTCTTGTAGCGCCGCGCATCCAGCTTGCCCTCGGCCAGCAGGCGCCGCACGAACTCGATGGCGCGCATCTCGCCCAGCAGGCTGGCGTTGAAGGTGACCTCGTTCATGCGCTCCATGATCTCGGAGGCGGTGTCGGGCACCTCGGCATGCTCGATGGGGTTGATCTGCACCAGCAGGACGTCGCTGCACTCGGTGTTGTAGATCAGCGGGTACAGGGCCGGGTTGCCGGAGTAGCCGCCGTCCCAGTAGTGCTGGTCGCCGATCTGCACCGCCTTGAACAGGAGGGGCAGGCAGGCCGAGGCCATGACGGCATCGGCGCTCAGGGCCTTGCCGGAGAAGATCTCGCCGCGCCCGGTGCGCACGTTGGTGGCGCACACGAAGACGCGGGGGTGGCGCGCGGCGCTCAGCACGTCGAAGTCCACCTCGCGCTCCAGCAGCCGGCGCAGCGGGTTGATGTCCAGCGGGTTCGTCTGGTAGGGCGAGAGCCACTGCGTCATCATGCCCATGAAGGGGCTGGAGGCCAGTGGCACGCCCCACAGCAGGCTGCCCATGGCGCCCACGCCCTCCCACAGCCGCCGCAGCGTGGCGCGCGCCGCCTCGCAGCCGGCG
>NZ_BAAJYR010000312.1:0-4202 GCF_057546605.1 Acidovorax sp. KPB24-03
CTCGCGCAGGGTCTGCGCATCGCGCGCCGCATGGGTGGCATAGCCGAAGCGGGCGAGGTACTGCGTCAGCAGCGCGGTGATGTCGTCGTCGTCATCGACCACCAGGATGTGTTGCATGGGAGCGGGCGGAAAAGCGGGGTTGCCGCCCCAGTGTACGCAGCGCCCGCGCGGCGTTGCGCGGGAACTGGCGGGCTTTTTCCCCGCTGTTCGCGCCTTGGCCAACCCTTTCGTACCAGGCCCGATACAAACAGGACAAACCGCCGTTACCGGCGCTTCCAAGAATGGGCTGCAGGCTGCTGCCGGTGCGCGCGCCCCGCTCCCGGGACGCACGACGGCGCGGCAGCCGCCAACCCTTGGAACGAAAGGAACGATGATGACGACCATCAGTAGTGTCGGCAGCGCGTGGTCCAGTGCGAGCGTCCAGCGGGCTTCGCGCCCCGGACCTTCGCCGGAGCGCCTGTTCGGAAAATTGGATGCCGATGGCAGCGGCGGCGTGGACGGCACCGAGCTGCAGGGGCTGCTGGACAAGGTGGCGAAGAAAAGCGGTGTGGACAGCAGCACCAGCGCTTCGGACCTGATCCAGAAGTACGACAGCGACGGCAACGGCAGCCTGAGCAGCGATGAGCTGTCCAAGACGCTGGAGAGCGTGCTGCCGCAGCGCTCTACCCTGGACTTCGCCCATTCGCGCAGCGACGCCGGCAGCGGCGCCACCGGCCAGGCCGGCGACGACCTGTTCGGCAAGGTGGACGGCGACAGCGATGGCAAGGTGAGCCAGGCGGAATTGCAAGCCCTCCTGGAAAAAATCTCCGGCGGCACCGCCAGCGCCACCGGCACCAGCAGCGACGAGCTGTTCGGCCAGCTGGATGCGGATGGTGACGGCAGCCTGTCGCAGGCGGAGTTCGATGCCGGCCGGCCTTCGGGCCAGGGCGGCGCGGGCGGACCGCAGGCGGGCGGCATGCCGCCCCCACCCCCGGGTGGACCCGGTGGTCCGGGCGGGCCCAGCGGAGCGGGGGGCGCCAGCAGCGCGAGCGCATCGTCCGGCAGCACCACCTACGACGTGCTGGACACGAACGAAGACGGTGTCGTGTCGGCCTCGGAACTGGCGGCGGCCAGCACCACCAGCACATCCGGCGGCACGACGGATGCGGTCACCGCGCTGTTCAATGCCATCGACACCGACGGCGACCAGCAGCTCAGCGCCAGCGAGTCGTCGTCGTTCATCGACCAGCTGACGCAGTGGGCGACGGCCAATGCCACTAGCACGGCCAGCAGCAGCGGTACCGGCCAGGACGACAGCACCGCCAGCGCCTCCCGCAGCGGCCAGCGGCTGGACCTGACCCAGCTGGCCGAACAGGCACGCCGGCAATACGCGGCGGCCGCCGGCGCGTGGACCACCAGCAGCAACGCCAGCACCTTGAGCGCCCTGGCCTGAGAGGGCCGCCGGCCGCGCCCGCAGGCACCGGGCGCCCGGCCCCTGGTTTTGCCGGTCCACGCAGTGCTGCACAGCCCGTCAGTGGACGAGCTGCGTGGACCGGCACCCCGCGCCGATGGCATTGGAGCAAAAAAAACAGCTCCAGCGCAATATCATCTAGGGCATATAGCTATATTTTTTATAGCAAACTCATCGGCATGCCTGCCACGCTGCCGTCTGTATCCCCGGGCAAAGACCCTGGCCGTATCAAATGGATACAACGGAATGACCGGATGCTGCGTACACACTTACTGTCATTCCTTCAGTGAAGCCATTGATGCCCCCCATCCAGAAACCCGACGCTCCCGCCGGGGCCACGCAATCGCCCCCATCCCAGGGTGCACCCCTGCCCTTCAACGAGCCGCAGCGCCTGGAAGCCCTGGAAAAATTGCGCGTGCTCGACACCCGCCCCGAACAGGCTTTCGACGACCTCACCATGCTGGCGTCAGCGGTGTGCCAGGCGCCGATCGCGCTGATTTCGCTCATCGACGCGGAGCGGCAGTGGTTCAAGTCGCGCACCGGCATGGACACCCCCGAAACCCCGCGCGAGCTGGCCTTTTGCGCCCATGCCATCCTGCAGCCCGACTACGTGTTCGAGGTGCCCGATGCGCACCTGGACCCGCGTTTTGCCGGCAACCCGCTGGTCACCGGCGAGCCGGGCATCCGGTTTTATGCCGGTGCGCCGCTGGTGACCTCGGACGGCATGCCCATCGGCACCGTCTGCGTGATCGACCGCGAGCCCCGCACCCTGACGGACGCCGAGCGCCGCGCGCTCGAATCGCTGGCCCGCCAGGTGGTGACCCAGCTGGAGCTGCGCCAGGCCATGGCCGGTCTTGAACTGGAGAGCATGACCGACGGGCTCACCGGGCTGTGGAACCGGCGCTGCCTGGACCGGCAGTTGCGCACCAGCTGGGACGAAGGCAAGCAGGCCGGGCAGCCGCTGAGCCTGGTGATGGTGGACCTGGACCATTTCAAGCGCGTCAACGACGAACTGGGCCACCCGGCCGGGGACGACATCCTGCGCCATGCGGCCGCAGTGGTCCGCAGCCATGTGCGGACGGGCGATTTCGTGGCCCGCTTCGGCGGCGAGGAATTCTGCGTGGTGCTGCCCCAGACGCACGCCACCGGCGCCCGCCTCGTGGCCGAGAAGCTGCATGCGGCATTGAATGCCAGCACCTGGCCGCACCGGCCGGTCACCGCCAGCTTCGGGGTGGCCACGGCGGGGTTCGAGGAGGTGAGCGATCCCCACGCACTGTTGGCGCGGGCCGACCGGGCGCTCTACGTGGCCAAGGATTCGGGACGCAACCGGGTCTGCGTGTTCGACGGCTGGTCCTGAGCGGGGGCCGCCGCCCGGCGGTCCGGATCAGCCCAGCCGGTGCAGCAGTTTGAGCACGGCGCGGGGGTAGATGGCATGTTCCTGCGCCAGCACGCGCGCGGCCAGCGCCGGCGCCGTGTCGCCGGGCAGCACCGGCACCACGCCCTGGGCGAGGATGGGGCCGCAATCGAGTTCGGCCGTCACCTCGTGCACGGTGGCGCCGGCCACCTCGCAGCCCGCATCGATGGCGCGCTGGTGCGTGTGCAGCCCCGGAAAGGCGGGCAGCAGCGAGGGATGGATGTTGACCAGCCGCCCGGCGTAGCGCGCCACGAACGCGGGCGTCAGGATGCGCATGAATCCCGCCAGCACCACCAGCGCCGGCGCATGGGCGTCGATGCGCTCGGCCAGCGCCGCATCGAAGGCCTCGCGAGAATCGAACGCCCGGTGGTCCAGCGAATCCGTGGCGATCCCCTCGGCCCGGGCCCAGGCCAGGCCCGCGGCGTCGGCCTTGTTGCTCAGCACGGCCGCCACCCGGGCGCCGTGGCGGCCGGCCCAATCCTGCTGGCGCGAAGCATTCACGATGGCTGCCATGTTGGAGCCGCTGCCGGAGATCAAAATCACGATGTTCTTCATTGCCGGAAATTATCCCCCGCCATGCCCTTCGATCCCCGCACCCGCCCCCTGTCGCCCACCGAGGCCCGCGTGCTCGCCACGCTGATGGAAAAAGCCCGCACCGTGCCCGACAGCTACCCCCTCACGCTCAACGGCGTGCTGACCGGCTGCAACCAAAAGAGCAGCCGCGACCCGGTGATGCAGCTGACCGAGTCCCAAGCCCAGGAGGCACTCGATTCGCTGCGCCTGCGCACGCTGGCGGTCGAGATCGGCGGCAACCGGGCGACGAAGTTCGAGCACAACTTCCCGCGCGGCATCGGCGTGCCCGACCAGTCGGCGGTGCTGCTGGCCCTGCTGATGCTGCGCGGACCGCAAACCGCGGGCGAGTTGCGCATCAACTCGGAACGCTGGCACCGGTTCGCCGACATCTCCTCGGTGGAGGCCTTCCTGGACGAGCTGCAGTCGCGCAGCGAAGAAAAAGGCGGCCCGCTGGTGGTGCAGCTGCCACGCGCGCCCGGCGCCCGCGAGCAGCGCTGGGCCCACCTGCTGTGCGGCCCGGTCGATGCGAGCCAGTACGCCGCCGGTGCCTCGGCCCGCCGAGGCCCCCCGCCGCCCCAGGGACTGGCCCCGCGCGTGGCCGCGCTGGAGGCCGAAGTGGCCCAGTTGCGCGCCACGGTGCAGCGCCTGTGCCAGGAATGGGGCTGGAGGCAGCGCAGCCGCAAGGCGCTGCGCCCGTGTCGCGCCCGGACAGGAGTAAAAAGCACGACCTGCTACAACCGGCGGATCGGCTCGAACCGGCACCCC
>NZ_BAAJYR010000313.1:0-4196 GCF_057546605.1 Acidovorax sp. KPB24-03
CGGCCGCCATCGCCGCCGCGGGCGGCACGCTCTTCGGGCTGCCCAGCTCGCATGCCGAATCCCCGGCCCCGGAAGCCGCGCCGCCCGCGGTGCCCGTCTCGGTGGCCGCCGTGCTGCAGCAGGAGATCGCGCTGTGGGACGAGTTCTCGGGCCGGCTCGAAGCCGTGCAGCGCGTGGACATCCGCCCGCGCGTGGGCGGCGCCGTGCAGGCCGTGCATTTCCGCGAAGGCTCGCTGGTCAAGCAGGGCGACCTGCTGGTCACCGTGGACCCCGCGCCCTACGCCGCCGAGGTGGACCGCGCCGAGGCCCAGGTGGTCGCTGCGCAGGCCCGCGTGTCCTACACCCGCAGCGAAATGGAGCGCGCGACGCGCCTGTGGGAAGAGCGTGCCATCGCCCAGCGCGAGCATGACGAACGCATGAATGCCCAGCGCGAGGCCGACGCCAACCTGCGCGCCGCGCAGGCCGCGCTGCAGACGGCGCGCCTGAACCTGGGCTACACCCAGGTGCGCGCCCCCGGTCGCGGGCCGCGTGGGCCGCATCGAGGTCACCGTGGGCAACCTGGTGGCCGCGGGCGCCGGCGCGCCGGTGCTGACCACGCTGGTGTCGGTGAGCCCGATCTACGCGAGCTTCGACACCGACGAGCAGATCGTGGCGAAGGCGCTGGAGGGCCTGCGTTCGGGCAAGAGCGCGCGCACCCTGATCGAGAGCATTCCGGTGCAGATGGGCACGGGCACCGCCGGCGCACGCCGCACACCGGGCACCTGCAGCTCATCGACAACCAGGTGGATGCCCGCAGCGGCACGGTGCGCGTGCGCGCCGTGTTCGACAACGCCGATGGCGTGCTGATGCCCGGCCAGTTCGCGCGCATCCGCATGGGCCAGGTCAAGAACACCCAGGCCGTGCTCATCAACGAGCGCGCCGTGGGCACGGACCAGAACAAGAAGTACGTGATGGTGGTGGGCGAGGGCAACAAGGCCGAGTACCGCGAGGTGCAGCTGGGCGCGCCGGTGAACGGCCTGCGCGTCGTCACCTCGGGCCTGAAGGCCGGCGAACGCATCGTCGTCAACGGCCTGCAGCGCGTGCGCCCCGGCGCCCAGGTCGCCCCCCAGGACGTGCCCATGACCGCCAAGGCCGGCATGGCCGGCGATGGCGCCGAGGCCCGCGCCGCCGCCAAGCAGCCCGCGGCGTGATCGCGGAGCGCACCGAAAGAACACCATGAATCTCTCCCGCTTCTTCATCGACCGCCCCATCTTCGCCGGGGTGCTGTCGGTGCTCATCTTCCTGTCCGGGCTGATCGCGCTGCGAGCGCTGCCCATCTCCGAGTATCCCGAGGTGGCGCCGCCCTCCGTGGTGGTGCGTGCCCAGTACCCGGGCGCCAACCCCAAGGTGATCGCCGAGACCGTGGCCACGCCGCTGGAGGAATCCATCAACGGCGTGGAAGGCATGCTCTACATGGGCAGCCAGGCCACGACCGATGGCGTGATGACGCTGACCGTCACCTTCGCGCTGGGCACCGACCCCGACAAGGCGCAGCAGCTGGTGCAAAACCGCGTTTCGCAGGCCGAGCCACGCCTGCCCGAGGAAGTGCGCCGGCTGGGCGTCACCACGGTCAAGAGCGCACCCGATCTGACCATGGTCGTGCACATGGTCTCGCCCAACGGCCGCTACGGCATCGACTACCTGCGCAACTACGCCGTGCTGAATGTGAAGGACCGGCTCGCCCGCATCCAGGGCGTGGGCCAGGTGCAGATCTTCGGCGGCGGCGACTATTCGATGCGCGCCTGGCTCGACCCGCAGAAGGTCGCGCAGCGTGGCCTGTCGGCGGCCGACGTGGTGGCCGCCATCCGCGGCCAGAACGTGCAGGCCGCGGCCGGCGTGGTGGGCCAGTCGCCCGGGCTGCCCGGCGTGGACATGCAGCTGTCGATCAATGCGCAGGGCCGCCTGCAGACCGAAGAGGAGTTCGGCGACATCATCGTCAAGACCGGCAGCGACGGCGCGGTGACGCGCCTGCGCGACGTGGCCCGGCTGGAGCTGGGCGCGGCCGACTACTCGCTGCGCTCGCTGCTCAACAACGACCCGGCCGTGGGCATGGGCGTGTTCCAGGCGCCGGGCTCCAACGCGCTCGACATCTCGTCGAACGTGCGCAAGACCATGGCCGAGCTGCAAAAGAACATGCCCGAGGGCGTGGAATTCCGCATCGCCTACGACCCGACGCAGTTCGTGCGCGCCTCCATCAAATCCGTCATCCAGACCCTGCTGGAAGCCGTGGCGCTGGTGGTGATCGTGGTGATCCTGTTCCTGCAGACCTGGCGCGCCTCCATCATTCCGCTGCTGGCCGTGCCGGTGTCGGTGGTGGGCACGTTCGCGGTGCTGCACCTGCTGGGCTTTTCGATCAACGCGCTGTCCCTGTTCGGGCTGGTGCTGGCCATCGGCATCGTGGTGGACGACGCCATCGTGGTGGTGGAGAACGTGGAGCGCAACATCGAGGCGGGCCTGACCCCGCGCGAAGCCACCTACCGCGCCATGCGCGAAGTGTCCGGTCCCATCATCGCCATCGCGCTGGTGCTGGTGGCGGTGTTCGTGCCGCTGGCCTTCATCAGCGGGCTCACGGGGCAGTTCTACCGCCAGTTCGCGGTGACCATCGCGATCTCCACGGTGATCTCGGCGATCAACTCGCTCACGCTGTCGCCCGCCCTGAGCGCGCTCTTGCTCAAGGGCCACCATGAACCGAAGGATGCGTTGACGCGCGGCATGGACAAGGTGCTGGGCGGGTTCTTCCGCCGCTTCAACAGCGTGTTCCACCGGGGCTCCGAGGCCTACAGCGGCGGCGTCAAGCGCGTCATCGGCCGCAAGGCGCTGATGCTGGTGATCTACGCCGCGCTGGTGGCCGCGACCTGGGGCCTGTTCAAGGTCGTGCCCGGCGGCTTCGTGCCGGCGCAGGACAAGCAGTACCTGGTGGGCTTCGCGCAGCTGCCCGACGGTGCCACGCTGGACCGCACCGAGGACGTGATCCGCCGCATGGGCGAGATCGTCAAGAAGAACCCGAACGTGGAAGACGCCATCGCCTTCCCGGGGTTGTCGATCAACGGCTTCACCAACAGCTCCAATTCGGGCATCGTGTTCGTCACGCTCAAGCCCTTCGCCGAGCGCGGCCGCGCGGACCAGAGCGGCGGTGCCGTCGCGGGCCAGTTGAACCAGGCCTTCGGCAGCATCCAGGATGCGTTCATCGCCATGTTCCCGCCGCCCCCGGTGGCCGGCCTGGGCACGACGGGCGGCTTCAAGCTGCAGATCGAAGACCGCGCCTCGCTGGGCTACGAGGCCATGGACGCCGCCGTGAAGGCCTTCATGGGCAAGGCGTACCAGACGCCGGAACTCGCCGGCCTGTTCACGAGCTGGCAGGTCAACGTGCCGCAGCTGTACGCCAACATCGACCGCACCAAGGCGCGGCAGCTGGGCGTGCCGGTGACGGACATCTTCGAGACGCTGCAGATCTACCTGGGCAGCCTGTACGCCAACGACTTCAACCAGTTCGGCCGCACCTACAGCGTGCGCGTGCAGGCCGATGCGGCCTTCCGGGCGCGTGCCGAGGACGTGGGCCTGCTCAAGGTGCGCTCCACCACCGGCGAGATGGTGCCGCTGTCGGCGCTGATGAAGATCGAGCCCAGCTTCGGGCCCGAGCGCGCCATGCGCTACAACGGCTTCCTGTCGGCCGACGTGAACGGCGGGCCCGCGCCCGGCTTTTCGTCGGGCCAGGCGCAGGCCGCCATCGAGCGCATCGCCGCCGAGACGCTGCCGCAGGGCATCGGCTTCGAATGGACCGAGCTGACCTACCAGGAAATCCTGGCTGGCAATTCCGCCGTGCTGGTCTTCCCCATCGCCATCCTGCTGGTGTTCCTGGTGCTGGCTGCGCAGTACGAAAGCCTCACGCTACCCATCGCCATCATCCTGATCGTCCCCATGGGCCTGCTGGCCGCGATGACGGGCGTGTGGCTGTCAGGCGGCGACAACAACGTGTTCACGCAGATCGGGCTCATCGTGCTGGTGGGGCTGTCGGCCAAGAACGCCATCCTGATCGTGGAGTTCGCCCGCGAACTGGAGTTTGCCGGCCGCACGCCGGTGCAGGCCGCCATCGAGGCCAGCCGCCTGCGGCTGCGCCCCATCCTGATGACGTCGCTGGCGTTCGTGATGGGCGTGCT
>NZ_BAAJYR010000314.1:0-4196 GCF_057546605.1 Acidovorax sp. KPB24-03
CGCGCAGCCAAGCCAGGTCGCCGCCGTGGCCTTGGAGCCGGGCAGCACGATCCAGTCGGCCCCCGCCACGTCGGCCGGGCTGCGGGCCCACAGCAGCCGCACGCCGGGCACGGCCTTCAGGGGCTGGAATTCGTCGAGGTTGCTGATGCGCGGGTAGGCCACCACGGCGATGGTCGTGTGCACCACGCCGCTGGCGCGCGCGGCATCGTCGAACACCCCGTCTTCCTCGGGCAGGCCATGGTGCCACTGCATGGGGATGGTGGCCACGGTGGGCACGCCGGTCATCTGTTGCAGCATTTCGGGCGCGGGGGCCAGCAGCGCCGCATCGCCCCGGAACTTGTTGAGCACGAAGCCCTGGATCAGCGCGCGTTCATCCTCCGGCACCAGGGCCCAGGTGCCGTAGAGGTGGGCGAACGCGCCGCCCCGGTCGATGTCGGTGACGAGCAGGCAACTCGCGCCCGCATGCCGCGCCACGCGCAGGTTGACCACGTCGCTCGCTTGCAGGTTGATCTCGGCCGGCGAGCCCGCGCCTTCGATCACCACCACGTCGTTCTCGGCGCGCAGCGCATCGAGCGCGGCGGCGATCTGCGGCCACACGCGCGCACTGCGGCCGCGCCAGGGCAATGCGGACAGCTCCTCGCTCACCTGCCCCATCAGCACCACCTGGCTGCGGGTGTCGGCCTCCGGCTTGAGCAGCAGCGGGTTCATGCGCACATCGGGCTCGGCACGCGCCGCCAGGGCCTGGAAATACTGCGCGCTGCCGATCTCGCCGTGGCCGCCCCCCGGCCCGGCGACCACGCGCGCGTTGTTGCTCATGTTCTGCGCCTTGAACGGCGCGACCTTCAGGCCCTGGTTGCTGTACCAGCGGCACAGGGCCGTGGCCAGCCAGCTCTTGCCGGCGCCGCTGGTCGTGCCCAGCACCATGACGCAGCGCGCCGCCATGTCAGCGCCCGGCGCCACCCGTGCCCTGCCGGGCAGGGACGAGGGTGCCTTGGCAGGCGGTGGCGGGGCCAGGAAGAGCGAAGGCGGCAAAGGGCACGGGCGCAGCTTGGAAAGCGAAGGAGGCCGTATTGTCCCCTGCCCTGCCCGCGTTTTTTTCAACGCCGCGCAAGCGGCTGCGCGTCCGCGCCGCCGCTCACTGCGCCGGCTGGCCGTTCGATGCGGACACGCCCCCATCCACCGGCAGCACCACGCCGGTGACGAAGCTCGCATCCGGGCTGGCGAGGAAGGCGATCACCGCCGCGATCTCCTCGGGCTCCGCGCCGCGGCCCAGGGGAATGCGTTCGGCAAATTTCTTCAGTTGCTCCGGATCGTTCTTGATGTCTTGCGTCATGCCCGTGAAGGTCAGGCTGGGCGCCACGGCGTTGACGCGCACGCCGTCCTTGCCGTGGTCCATCGCCAAGGCACGGGTGAAGTTGGAGACCGCGCCTTTGGAGGCGTTGTAAAAGCTCATGTCCCAGTCGCCGCCCAGGCCGGAGACGGACGAGGTGTTGACGATGCAGCCTCGCGTCTTGAGCAGGTGCGGCAGGGCCGCGCGCGCGCCGTGGAAAACGCCCGAGACATTGGTCGCGAGGATGCGGTGCCAGTCTTCCAGGCTGGCTTCCATGACCTTGCCCTGCACGGCGATGCCGGCGTTGTTGACCATCACGTCGAGGCGGCCGAATCGCTCCACCGTGGCATCGACGAGGGCCTGCACTTCGTCGAACTTCGAGACGTCGGCCGGATGGGCGAGCGTGCGGTCGGCCGGCAGGTCGGCGCGCGTCGCCGCCAGCTTGTCGTCGCTGAGGTCGGCGATGACCACCTTGGCACCCTCCTGCGAAAAGCGCCGTGCCGTGGCAGCGCCGATGCCGGACCCTGCGCCGGTGACGATGACGACCTGGTCCGTGAAGCGCTGCAGCGGAGTGGAGGACGGTGGCTGGGCCATGGGGTTTCCTTTCGTGTGGGGGTGAATGCGCTGCTGGCGATGCCAGGCCTGCCTCGACGAACACGCCGCGATGGCATTCCGCTGGAGAGGGCATCGCACGGCAGGCGCGGAAACGGCCATTCTTCGGCGCATCGCCCGCGCGGGACCCGCGCCATGCGCCCGTCCGCCTGTCAGCCAAGGCCGCACACCGGCGGCGCACGGCAGCACAGGGCGGGGACCATGCCCGGCGCCGCCCCTTTGGCGAACCCCCCTTAAACCAGCGGGCGCACCATGCGGTCCATGATGTGCTCCAGCGCCGCGCCCGCATCGGTACAGCGCCCGGTGTGCACCGGCGAGGTCTGGATGATCCCGCTGCGCCGCGCGGTCAGCCAGTGAAAGCGCGATCGGTAAGGCATCTGCGCGATGGGCCCGCAGCCCGTGTCGCCCGCGCAGATGGCGACGATGGCCGCCAGGTGCCGGCGCACCGTGTCCAGGTCGGCCGCAGGGTCCAGGGCCAGCAGCCGCGCCTCGTCCAGTGCCATGGCGGCCTGAAGGAAGCCCGTGCGCTGGCACGAAAGAATGGCGCCGGCATTGATGAATTCTTCGCGCTCCACGCGCGGCACCACGCGCACGATGGCGTAGTCGTACACATCAGCCGCGTGCATCGATCGCTCCTTTCAGCCAGGCGCCGCGCCCGGCCAGCCGTGCGGCGAAGTAATCCGCGTAGGCCTGCCGGTGGGTGCCGGGCGCGGTCAACGGGCCTTCGGCGTGGTCGGCACCGGCCAGTTGCAGGAATTCATCGGGCACCTCGGACAGCACGCCCTGCAGCACGGCGGGCGTGAGGCGCGCGGCCAGTTCCGCATCCACCTGCGCCAGCGCGGTGGCGCGGGGCAGCAGCACGTGGTCGGCAATGGGGGCGAAGGGCTTGGCGGGCACGGCCACCGTGCCGTTCCACGCATGGTGGAAAGTGAGCGCCGCGCCATGGTCGATCAGCCACGGGTTGCGGTGCCACACCAGCAGGTTGGTGTTGCGCGCCGTGCGGTCCACGTTGCCCACCAGCGTGTCGAACCAGACCAGCCGCGAGGCGAAGTCGTCCGACACCGCATCCACCGCCGGGTCGAAGTTCGCGGCGCCCGAGAGGTAGTCCAGCCCCACATTGAGGCCGCCGCTGGCACGGATCAGGTCCTGGATCTCGGGGTCCGGCTCGGTCTGCGCCAGGGCCACGTCCAACTGCGCGAGCACGATCTCGGGAACGGGCAGGCCCAGCGCGCGGGCGATGCCCCCGGCGATCATCTCGGCGAGCAGGGCCCGCACGCCCTGCCCCGCACCGCGGAACTTGAGCACATACAGGCCCAGGTCGTCGCCCTCGACGACGGCGGGCATGGAGCCGCCCTCACGCAGGGGCGTGACGTAGCGGCTGACGGTGATGGTGCGCATGGCGGGGCGGCTTCCTTCGAGCGGTCGCGGGTGAGGCGGGGATGGTAGCGGCAGTCAGCCGATCCAGGCCTGGCGCAGCGCCTGCTGGGAACCCGGCGGCAGCACGCCCAGGCGCACCTGCCCCGGCAGCCCGAACGACGTGCCGTCGCGCAGCTTGATGCCGTGGGCTCGCAACCGCTGCAGGGCCGCCGGCAGGTCATCCACCCCAGGCCGTGCCACGAAGTAGTTGGCCAGGCTCCCGGGCACGACGGCCCAGCCCAGCGCTTCGCACAGCGCCTGCTGCTCCGCCTTCCAGGCGCGCAGCGCGTCCAGGCTGTCGCGCAGCCAGCGCTGGGGGGAGGCAAGGGTCCATGCCGTGAGCAACGCCACGCCATGGGCGCCGATGGGCCACGATGGCGCCAGCGACTGCAGCGCGGCCAGGTCTTGCGGCGGCTGCGCCTGCGGCGCAATGGCGTAGGCCGCGCGCACGCCGGTCAGGCCCAGGGCCTTGTTGGGCGTCCACAACTGCCAGGCGTTGGCGGGCATGGGGGGGGCGGCACCGTCCAGGCGGCAGGGGGGCGTAGGCACAGTCGAGCACGCGCAGTGCGCCGTCTTGCGCTCCGGGCCGGCCCCAGGCGGCCAGCTCGAGGTCGGGCGTGCCGAGCGGGCTTGGAGGGATCGCACGCCCAGAACAGGCCGGTGCCTGCCTGGCCTGCACCGGGCGCGCGCGCCGCACATCCAGCCCCCAGGCCTGCGCCGCGCGCGTGTAGTCCCCATAGCCATGCGCCGGCACCGCCACGGCCCGCTCGCCCCGCCGGGCGGCGAAGGCGGTGATGCGGTGGATGAATTCGCTCGCGCTGCCCGCGATCACGATGCG
>NZ_BAAJYR010000315.1:0-4194 GCF_057546605.1 Acidovorax sp. KPB24-03
CACTGAGCGCGCCTGCGCCGCCCGGCCTGTCCACCTTTTTTCTTTTCAGCCCAGCCGCTGGCGCAGCCGCGCGACGGCGCTGTGCACGGTGGTGAACACCGGCCAGCCCGTGGCCGCCTCGGCATGCGCCCCGGGCGCGCGCCATGCTGAATTGCGCGAGCGCGATGCGGCGGCAGCCCTGCGCCTGCAGCGCGCGCGCCTGTTCGGCGATGAGCCGGTCATGCAGCACCGCATCGCCCCGGTTCAGCGCGTCGAGCGCGCCGTCGGCCAGGGCCGTGTGCAGCGCCACGTGCGCAGGAAACTCCGGCGGCATGGAGGCCAGCGTGGGCGCGAAGGTGGCGATCAGGCCCACGGCCCCTTCGCCGGCGGCCTGCGCGATGTCGTCCACCATGGCCTCGTTGGGCTTGAGCACCGGCAGCCCCGCATGCCGGCGCGCCACCGCCTCGATGCACGGCCCGAAGGCCGAGCAGGTGAACAGCAGCGCGTGTGCGCCCGTGCCCACGGCGTAGTCCGCCAGCCGCAGGAACCGGTCGTGCATGGCCGCATCCAGCCCCGCACCCGAGCGCGCCAGGTCGGCCGAGAGGCTGTCGTCCAGCAGGTTCATGCGCAGCGCCTGGGACCACTGCTGCGCGAAGGCGGCGTTGATAGGCTCGACGGAATGCGGCAGGGCATGGATCAACGCGATGCGCGGCGGTGCGGATGCGGATACGGGGATGGGTGCGGTCATGGGAAGGGGGCTCAGATGCCCTTGGAGCTGGGGTTCTGGAACGCGTCGCGCGTTTCGGCATTCAGCGGGTAGCGGATGTTGATGTTCTTGGGCGGAATGGGCGACATGAACCAGCGCTGGTACAGCGCCTCCATTTCGCCGGACCGCATCATGGCACCGACCACCCGGTCCACCAGCGCCTTGAACGGCGGATCGTCTTTGCGGAACATGAGCGACTGGTTCTCGGTGCGCAGGCTCTCGCCCACGATGGCGAAATCCTGCGGCTGGCGCGCATTGGCGATCTGCCCCGCGAGCAGGATGTCGTCCAGCACGAAGGCGGCGGCGCGGCCGCTCTCCACCAGCAGGAAGGAGTCGGTGTGGTCCTTGCCCGACAGGTGCGTGATCTGCAGGGCCTGGCCCTTGTCGGCCTCGCGCAGCAGCCGCAGCGAGGTCGTGCCCGCCGTGGTCACCACGGATTTGCCCTGCAGGTCCGCGATGCCGCGGATGCCGGAATCGGCCTTGACCAGCAGGCGCACGTTGTAGCGGAAGATGTCGGGCGAGAAAGCCACCAGCTTTTGCCGCTCCACCAGGTTGGTGGTGGAGCCGCACTCGATGTCCACCGTGCCGTTCTGCACCAGCGGAATGCGGTTGGCCGAGGTGACGGCCTGGTACCTCACCTCGATGGCGGGCATCTTCAGTTCGGCCTTGACCGCCTCCACGATGCGTTGGCAGATGTCGATGCTGTAGCCCACGGGCCGCAGGTTGCCGTCCAGGTACGAAAAGCCGAACGACGACTCGCGGTAGCCGAAGGTGATGGCACCGCTTTGCTGGATCTTGCCCAGGGTGCCGCCGGCCGCGGGCGCCTCCTGGGCGAAGGCCGCCGGGGCGGCCAGGGCCGCGCACGACAGAAAGGCGGCCAGGAGGCGGCGCGGGAACGAAAGGGACGGTGCGACGGGCATGGCAAAGGCTCCTTCAGGAACGAGAGATGGAACGGGAGGGAGAACGGAACGACGGGGAAGGGTGACGCTCAGGCCAGCCCGGCCGTGGCCTGCCCGATGGCGTGCGCCAGCAGGTCGGCGATGGCCTGCAGGTCCTCGCGCGTGGCGATGTACGGCGGCGCGAGCAGCACGTGGTCGCCGCGCAGGCCATCCACCGTGCCGCCGAACGGATAGCACAGCAGGCCCGCATCCATCGCGGCCTTCTTGACGCGCGCATGCAGCCGGAGCGCGGGGTCGAACGGGGCCTTCGTTGCGCGATCGGCCACCAGCTCGATGCCCCAGAAATAGCCCCGTCCGCGGATGTCACCCACGTGGGGGTGGTCACCCAGCGCGCCGCGCAGCATGCGTTCGAACACCGGCGCATCGCCCTGCACTTTCTGCAGCAGGCCGTCGCGCGCGATCACCTGCTGCACCGCCAGCGCGGCGGCGCAGGCCACCGGGTGGCCCAGGTAGGTGTGGCCGTGCTGGAAGAAGCCGCTGCCGCGCGACATGGCCTCGACCACGCGCCCCTGCGCCAGCACCGCGCCGATGGGCTGGTAGCCGCCCCCCAGGCCCTTGGCCACGGTGATGAGGTCGGGCACCACGCCCTCCTGCTCGCAGGCGTGCAGGGTGCCGGTGCGGCCCATGCCGCACATCACTTCGTCCAGGATCAGCAGCACCCCGTAGCGGTCGCATACCGCGCGCACCGCCTGGAAGTAGCCCGGCACCGGCGTGAGCACACCCGCCGTGGCGCCGCCCACCGTCTCGGCCACGAAAGCGATCACGCGGTCCGCGCCCTGCGCGAGGATGGCGGCCTCCAGTTCCGCCGCCAGCCGCTGGCCGTAGGCCTGCGGAGACTCGCCGTCGCGCATCTCGCGGTACGGGTAGCAGGGCGACACGTGCGTGGCCGGCACGAGCAGCGGCGCGAACGGCGCGCGCCGCCAGGCGTTGCCGCCCACCGCGAGCGCGCCCAGCGTGTTGCCGTGGTAGCTCTGCCGCCGCGCGATGAAGTGCGTGCGCTGGGGCTCGCCCCCGCTCCACGAAATACTGCCGCGCCATCTTGAGCGCGGCCTCCACGGCCTCCGAGCCCCCGCTCACGAAATAGGCATGGCTCGTGCCCGCCGGCGCGCCGCGCACCAGCGTCTGCGCCAGCTCCTCCGCCACGTCGGTGGTGAAGAAGCTGGTGTGGGCGTACGCGATGCGGTCGATCTGCCGGTGCATGGCGGCGATCACGTCGGCATGGCCATGGCCGAGCGAGGACACGGCGGCGCCGCCGCTGGCATCCAGGTAGGTGCGGCCGCTGGCGTCGCGGACCACCATGCCCTGCGCGCCCGCGGCGACAGGGGGGGTCTGGTGGAGATGGCGGTGCAGAACGTGGGTCATGGCGGGGCGGGCAAGGTTCGGTGGCGGCGGGGCGGTCAACGGATCAAAAAATCCATTTCCTATTTATTTGGAACAAATATACCAACACCTGCAAAAATTGCAACATGCGTTTTTTCGATCGATCAGATGGAACACATGTTCCAAACCCCATCCGGCCCTCCTTTCATGCCTGACCGTGCGCGCTTGCCCTACAGTCGTGCGGTGGTGCAGCGCGCCGCGCCGCCCTTTGTTCAGCCCTTGTCCAGGTCCGTTTCCATGAGTCTCAGAGACACCATTCGCCAGCGCCATGCCGGGCTGTCCCCCTCGCTGCAGCAGGCGGCCAAGTTCGTCATCGACCGTCCGAACGAGGTCGTGACCACCTCGATGCGCACCGTCGCCGCGCGCTCGGGCGTGCCCCCGGCCACCCTGGTGCGGTTCGCGCAGCAGCTGGGGTTCGAGGGCTGGCCTGCGCTTAAGGAGGCCCTGGCGCAGGACATGGGCCTGGGCAGCGAGCAATACGCCCCGCGGGCACGCCAGCTGGCCGGGCGTGCCAAGGACCAGTCGCTGGTGGGCGAGATGTTCGACGTGCACCGCCACAACCTGGAACAGACCGAGCGGCAGAGCGCCGTCTCGCTGCCGCGTGCCGCGCGGCTGCTGGAGCAGGCCCGCCATGTGCACGTGGCGGGCTTTCGCGCCTGCTTTCCCGTGGCGTTTTCTTTCGTCTATGTGTACCGGCTGTTTCGCCCCTCGGTCCATCTGGTGGACGGCCAGGGCGGCTCGCTGGAGATGCAGCTGCGCGCGCTGGCCAAGGGCGACGCGCTGGTGGTGGCCAGCTTCGCGCCGTACTCGCGCGAAGCGCTGCAGGCTGCCGAAGCGGCGCGCAGCGTGGGCGCGAAGGTGGTGGCGCTGACCGACAGCGAAGCCTCGCCGCTGTCGCTGCTGGCCCATGAGACGGTGCTGTTCGCCACCCAGAGCCCGTCGTTCTTTCCGTCGATCGCCGCCGCCACGGCGGTGGCGGAATCGCTGCTGGAACTGCTGGCCAGCCGCGCGGGCGCGCCGGGCATCGAGCGCATCGAGGCGGCCGAGCAGCACCTGGTGCGCTCGGGCGCCTACCTGCAGCCGGTCACCCTGCGCAAGCCGGGCGGTTGA
>NZ_BAAJYR010000316.1:0-4191 GCF_057546605.1 Acidovorax sp. KPB24-03
CGATGCGGTGCAGGCGTGGCTCATGCGCGATGCGCGCCAGCGCTTCACCGCGCGGCTGGACCACTTCGCGCCGCTGCTGGGCGTGCGCTGGAGCAGCCTGCGCCTGTCCAGCGCCCAGACGCGCTGGGGCAGCGCGCGCAGCGACGGCTCCATCCGCCTCAATTGGCGGCTGCTGCACTACCGCCCCGCGGTCATCGACTATGTGGTCGCCCACGAGCTGTCGCACCTGCGGGTGATGGACCACAGCCCGCGCTTTTGGGACACCGTGCGCAGCGTCGTGCCCGACTACGCCGACCTGCGAGGGCGCCTGCGCGACGAACCCGCGCCGCCCTGGGATTGACGCCGCGCCCAAGCCCCTGGCGCCAGTGCTTGAAAGCCCGCGCGGCCCGGTTGCGGGTGCTGACAAAATGCCGCGCATGACTTCCAAAGCTTCTTCCTCTTCCTCCGCTCCCGCTGCCCCCTCCACGGTTCCGGACGGCGGTCCGCAGCCGGCCGAAGGCTATGCGGGCGATGTGTCGCCACAGCTCGCATGGCAATGGGTGCAGTCGGGCCAGGCCGTGCTGGTGGACGTGCGCACCGATGCCGAGCGCGACTGGGTCGGCTTCGTGCCCGGCGCCGTTGCCGTGCCCTGGAAGCACTGGCCCGGCATGGCGCCCAACCCCCAGTACGACGCGGCCATCCTCGCCGCCGTGCCCCCGGGTCGCCAGGCCGTGCTGCTGTGCCGCAGCGGCGTGCGCTCAGTGGCGGCCGCGCGGCGCGCCACGGAGCTGGGGCTCAAGGCGTACAACATTCTGGAAGGCTTCGAGGGTGACCCCGACGAGAACGGCCACCGCAATCTGAAGGGCGGCTGGCGCTTTCGCGGCCTGCCGTGGCGCCAGGGCTGAGCGCGAAGGGCTCGCTGCCTTCCCATCGCCCGCTGCCGCGCCTGCCGCAACGAAAACGGGCCCGTGAGGGCCCGTTGGGAGGCGCGCGCCGCAGCGCGCTTTGAAGGACGGTCAGAGCGCGGGAATGCGCAGCTTCTGGCCGGGGTAGATCTTGTCGGGGTGCGTCAGCATGGGCTGGTTGGCCTCGAAGATCTTGGGGTACTTGTTGGCGTCGCCGTAGAACTTCTTGGCGATGGCCGAGAGGGTGTCGCCGCGCACCACGTCGTGGTATTGCGCTTCGGGTTCGGGATTCGTGACGGACATCTGGTTGTCCACGCTGGTCACGCTGGCCACGTTGCCGCAGCACAGGGTCACCTTCTCCTTGGCGGCCTGCGTGGGCGCTTCGCCCTTCACGGTGACCTTGCCCTCGGGGCCTGCGAACGCCACCTGGACGTTGCTCACGCCGAGGTTCTGCGAGGCGATGTAGGTCTCGATGGCCTTGCCCGCCTTGGCGTTCAGTTCGTCCTGCGTGGGGGCTGCCGCCGTTGCGGCCTGGGCATCCTTGCCGCCGAACAGTTTTTCGCCGGCTTCCTTGATGAAGCTGAAAAGTCCCATGTGCTGGCTCCTTGGTGTGGTCTGTGGATCGGACCGGCCACTGTAGCGCCATCGCCAGTCCGGCCCGTGTCGGACAGCCGCCCGAAGGGCCAGGCAGCTCCCGCCAGCGGTGCCGCGTGCCGCGATATTCGCGAGCCGGCGCCGCAGAGTCCGCGTGTCGCGTGCGGGTAAACATGCGCGTCAAGGCGATTTGTAAAACTCGTGATAATCCCGCATGACTTTTCTGGCCATCGACGTCGGCAACACCCGCCTCAAATGGGCGATGTACGACGCTCCCCAGCCGGGCGCCGCAGTGCTCGCCCACGGCGCTGAATTCCTGGACAACATCGAACGGCTGGCGGAAAGCTCGTGGGCCGGGCTGCCCGTGCCCGAGCGCATGCTGGGCTGCGTGGTGGCGGGCGACGCCGTGCGCCGCCGCGTGATGGAGCAGATGGAGCTGTGGGACGTGCTGCCGCAGTGGGTGGTGTCGTCCGCGCAGGAGGCCGGCCTGGTCAATGGCTACGACCATCCCACGCGCCTGGGCTCGGACCGCTGGGTGGCCATGATCGGCGCGCGCCATCGCCTGCTGTCGCAGGGCCCGGCGCGCCCGCTGATCGTGGTGATGGTCGGCACGGCCGTGACGGTCGAGGCGATCGACGCGCAGGGCCGCTTCCTGGGCGGGCTGATCCTGCCCGGCCACGGGATCATGCTGCGGGCGCTCGAATCCGGCACGGCGGGCCTGCATGTGCCCACGGGCGAGGTGAGCCTGTTTCCCACCAACACGAGCGATGCGCTCACGAGCGGCGGCACCTACGCCATCGCCGGCGCGGTCGAGCGCATGGTGCAGCACATCACGCAGCACTGCAGCGAAGCGCCCGCCTGCATGATGACCGGCGGCGCGGGCTGGAAGATGGCGCCCAGCATGACCCGGCCGTTCGACCTGGTCGAGAACCTGATCTTCGACGGCCTGCTGGCCATCGCCGAACAGCGCTTCGCAAAGACCGCCGCGGAGCGGGACGAGGGCCGGGACCGCCGCTGAAAGGCGGGGGCTAGCCTTCGGCCAGTTCGGTCTGGGCCAGTTCCACGCCCAGCCGCTCCAGCGCATCGGCGGGCTGGGTGGTGGCGACTTCCTCGTACAGGCGCGTGGCGTCGCCCATGCGCTGGTCGCCTTCCAGGATGAGCAGCGCGTTGGCGTATTCGATCTTGCCGATCACCGAGTCCGGGTTGATGGCGAAGGCCTCCTCGAAAAGCCGCAGGCTGCTGGCCTTGCGGGCGCCATAGGTCATGCTGCCCACCATCTCGCCGACCTTGTCGATGATCTCGGCATGGAACACGGCCAGCGCCAGCCGCGCATCGGCATGGATGGGCGACAGCACGATGGCCTGCTCCAGCGTCTTGCGCACGCGGCTGCCCAGGCCCTGCGCCATGGCCTTGGCCACGCTGATCCCCTGGCTGTAGCGGCCGATGGCATAGGCATGCCAGAACCAGGCGTTGGGGTTGGTGGGCTCTGCCCGCATCTGCTCGCTGGCCCGCTCGGCCGCTTCGGTCAGCAGCGCCAGGCGCCGGTCCTCGTGCGGCTCCAGGTAATTCGCATAGACGATGGTGGCCTTGTTGGCCACGGTGATCCCGGCACCGCCGGCCGCCAGCCCGGCGCGGGCCGCCTCCTCGAAGGCGCCGCGGTGAAAGAGCACCCAGGCGTCGAGCACGGCGGCATCGTCCGGACAGGGCTCGGCATCGCCCGCATGCAGGCGCTTCCATTGGCTGCGCACCGAAGCGGCGGTGAAGGGGTAGGCGTCGGAGTACGGGAAGGGCGTCCAGGGCTTCACGGTGCGTCTCCTCGGGGTGGGGTGGGTCGGTCAGGCGGCCAGGGCCTGGGTGCTGTAGGCGCCGCTCAGCGCCTGCAGGTGCTCGCGCTGGCTGTCTTCCAGGTAGGGCATGAGCAGGTCCAGCACATGGTGCGCGCCCCGCAGCAGGGCGCTCTGCGCGCTCTCGGGCTCCAGGGCGTGCCGCGGATCGCTCACGTATTCGAAGCTCAGCCAGTAGGTCAGCACCACCACCATGCTGGTGGCCATGGAGCCGGCATCGCGGGTGCCCAGGCGCAGGGCGCCGGTGCGCTCCATGCCGCCCAGCAGCGTGCGCAGGGCCTGGGTCTTGCGCCCGAGCAGGGTCTGGAAGTGGGTCTCCAGGCGGCGGTTGCGGGACAGCAGGTCGTTCAGGTCGCGGTACAGGAAGCGGTACTGCCAGATCAGTTCGAACAGCGTGTGCAGGAAGAACCAGGCGTCTTCCACGTCGCGCACGCTGTCGGCCGCATCCAGCAGCTCGTTCAGGGCCGCCTCGTAGTGCGAGAACAGCACGTTGACCAGCTCGTCCTTGGCCGGGTAGTGGTAGTAGAGATTGCCCGGGCTGATGCCCAGCTCGGCGGAGATCGCGGTCGTCGACACGTTGGGCTCGCCAAAGCGGTTGAACAGCTCCAGCGTGGATTCCAGAATGCGCTCGGCAGTGCGGCGCGGCGCTTTTTTCACCATATCGGCGGCCTCCCGGTGCGTGGGTGGTTGTCTCTTTCACCCACTCTAACCGAGGTGGTCCGTCCGCACGGTGTTGCAGTGCATCATGCAAGGAATAGGCAATCCTTTGGAATGCCCGCTTCCTGCAGGGCGGCCGCACCGCCCGGATCGTCAGTCGGCCGGCGGTTTGGGGGCCCTGGGGCGGGCCGCGGCGGCGGTCTTGCGGGCGG
>NZ_BAAJYR010000317.1:0-4166 GCF_057546605.1 Acidovorax sp. KPB24-03
CTGCGGGCCGCGCACCGCCGGGGCGCGCGCATCGTGGGCCTGTGCCTGGGGGCGTTCGTGCTGGCCGAGGCGGGGCTGCTCGACGGCCGCGCCGCCACGACCCATTGGGCGCTGGCGCAGGCGTTCGCGCAGCGTTACCCGCAGGTGGCGCTTCGGCCCGAGGTGCTGTATGTGGAAGATGGCACGGTGCTGACCTCGGCCGGCACCGCCGCGGGCATCGACTGCTGCCTGCACCTGCTGCGCCAGCAGCACGGTGCCGAGGCCGCCAACTGCGCCGCACGCCGCATGGTGGTGGCCCCGCACCGTCAGGGTGGCCAGGCGCAGTACATCCAGCAGCCGGTGGCGCTCTCGGTGCGGGGAGATCGCCTTGCTCCGCTGCTGCAGTGGCTGGGCGAACACCTGCACGAGGCGCACACGCTGGAGGCGCTGGCCGAGCGTGCCGTGATGAGCCCGCGCACCTTCACGCGCCGCTTTCGCCAGTCCACCGGGACCACGGTGGGGCAATGGCTGCAGAACCAGCGCATCGCGCTGGCGCAGCGCCTGCTGGAGGGTGGAGACCAGTCGATCGATGCTGTGGCCGTCGCGTCGGGCTTCGGCTCCGCCGTCTCGCTGCGGCAGCACTTCTCGGTGGCGGTGGGCATTGCGCCCTCGGCCTACCGGCGGCAGTTCCGCGCTGCCGCCTGAAACGAGTTGCTATTGAAAATATAGGTGCCGGACCACGATGGGTATGCGCCGGCAGCCGTTTCAATCCGTTGGCGGCTGCGCGCCTGGCCTGGTCAGTCGACCTTCGCGCCGGAAGCCTTCACCACCTGCTGGTACTTGGCACGCTCCGACGCCATGAAGGCATCGAACTGCTCGGGCGTGGTGCCCACGGGCTCGGCCATAAGGGCCGCGAAGCGCGTCTTGGTCTCCGGCGCATTGAGCGCGGCGACGAAGGCCTTGTTCAGCTTGGCGATGACGGGCTTGGGCGTGCCGGCCGGTGCGACCAGGCCCCACCACGTCTCGATCGCAAAGCCCTTGAACGTGGCCGACAGCGGGGGCACGCCCGGCAGCATGGCGCTGGCCTGCGGCGAGGTCACCGCGAGCGCCTTGAGCTTGCCCGAGCGGATGTTGGGCGCGGCGGCGGCCAGGTTGTCGATGTTGAAATCCACTTCGCCGGCCAGCAGCGCCAGTTGCGCGGGACTGGCACCGCGGTAGGGAATGTGCAGGGCGTAGATGCCGGCGCGTTGCTTGAACATTTCACCCGCCAGGTGGCCTGCGCTGCCGTTGCCGCCGCTGCCGTAGTTCAGCTTGGCGGGGTTGGCCTTGGCGTAGGCGATCAAATCGGCCACGGTGTTGATCTTGAGTTCCGCCGCCTTGGCCGCATTGATGACGAACACGTTGGGCACGCTCACCATCTGTGTGATACCGGCGAAGTCCTTGGCCGCGTCGTAAGGCATGCGACTGTAGAGCCAGGGGTTGACGGCATGCGTCGCCGTGGCGGCCAGGCCGATGGTGAGACCGTCCGGCGCGGCCTTGGCGACGGCATCGGCGCCGATGTTGCCGCCCGCGCCCGCCTTGTTGTCGATGATCACCGTGCCCAGCGTGTCGCGCACCCGCTCGGCCAGCGCGCGGGACGTGACGTCCAGCGGCCCCCCGGGTGCGTAGGGCACGATCAGCCGGATCGGCGCATCCTGCGCGTAGCCCAGCGGGGATGCAAACGCCGTGGCGAAGGCGGCGGCCGAGAGAAGGAGGTTTCTGCGATTCATGCTGCCATTGTGCAAAAAATTGAAAGGGGGTCTGGCGGTGCGAGGTCGCAGCGCCGTCCTACAGGGCCCGCGAGGGGGCATTTCTATAAACGTCGAAGCCGTTTCCCAGTTTGCACCCCATCACGCGCCGCCGCACCGGCGGAAAAAGGACATTCCATGCCGCAGGCCGCCCCGCACGACACCGTCACCGCATCGCGTTATGCCCAGTGCATTCGTGCCTGCAGCGAATGTGCCGATGCCTGTGACTACTGCGCAGCCGCGTGCCTGCGCGAGCCCGAGCCCCGCTGCATGGTGCAGTGCATTGCCCTGGACATGGACTGCGCCGCGCTGTGCCGTGTGGCCGCCGCCGCCATGGCCCGCGAAAGCGCCCACGCGCCGGAGATCTGCGCCCTGTGCGCCCGATTGTGCGACAGCTGCGCCAACGAATGCGCCCGGCACGGCATGGCCCATTGCCAGGCCTGCGCCGAAGCTTGCCGCCGCTGCGCCGAAGCCTGCCGCGCGCTGTCGCGCTGAAGCCCATCCATCAAAGCCGGCGGATGGCTATTACCGGTTGTTACTTCTGAGATACCGTGTGGAAGTGACCGCTTAAGGTTCGGGGCGTTGAATGGCATCTCGGACCCCGCACCAAGGAGCCACCATGTCCATCCGCCTAATCACCCTCGCCGCCGCTTCGGTGGCCGCCAGCCTGCTCACCGGCTGCGTCGTGGCCCCGGTCGGCCCGGGCTACTACGCAGGGTCCGGCTATTACGGCGGGCCGGGCTACTACCAGACCGAATCCGTGTACGTGGCGCCGCCGCCCGTGGTGGTGGCGCCGACCATCGGCTTCTTCGGCTTCTTCGGCGTCTATGGCCGGGGCGGCTATGGGCGCGGCTATTACGGCCGGCCGGGCTGGCGCCGCTGAAGGCCGCGCGCCGGGTGCGCGCTCCTTGCTGCAAGCTGGCGCCCGGACCGCGTCAGCCTGAGATGGCTCCGGAGGGTTGGGCGGAAGGCCCGCTCGCCCCGTGCTTGTCGGCCTCGGATGTGAAGGCGTCTGCATAGAACTCATCAGGGGGGAGCTGGCGTTCCGCGCTGTACACCACCCGTGCCGTATCGACCACGATGGGGGCGCCGCAGGCATAGACCTGGTGGCCCGATAGGTCGGCATGGTCGTCCATCACGGCCTGGTGCACGAAGCCCGTGCGGCCCGCCCAGGCGTCTTCCGGCAAGGCATGGGACACCACGGGCACATAGGCCAGCTGGGGCATCGTGGCCATGCGCTCGCGCACCCAGCCATCCATGTACAGATCGCCGGGACGGCGGCCGCCCCAGTACAGAGTGACCGGGCGCTCGATGCGCTTGGCCTGAATGTGTTCGAGCAGCGCCTTGATCGGGGCGAACCCCGTGCCCGAGGCCAGCAGGATGATGGGCTTGGGACTGTCCTCGCGCAGGAAGAAACTGCCGAAGGGGCCTTCCACACGCAGGATTTCCTTTTCCTTCATGGCGCCAAACACGTGGTCGGTGAAGCGCCCGCCCGCCATGTGGCGGATGTGCAGTTCCAGCCCCGGCGCGTCGGCCTGGGTGTGGGGCGCGTTGGCCATGGAGTACGCGCGGCGCGCGCCGTCGCGCAGGATGAATTCGATGTACTGGCCGGCGTGGTAGCGGAACGTGTCCGCTGCGGGCAACTGCAGGCGCACCTGCATGACGTCGTGCGACACCCGTGTGAGCGTGGACACGCGCACCGGCAGCTTCTTGATGGGGTAGCGCTTTCATCGGTCACCTGGCGCGATTCGAGCACCACGTCGGTCAGCGGCTGGGCGCAGCAGGTGAGCACGAAGCCCGCGTCGGCCTCGGCCGCGCTCAGGGCCTTGGACTGGTGCTCGCCATGGGCCACGGAGCCGCTGAGCTTCTTGCACTTGCACGAGCCGCAGGCCCCATCCTTGCAGCCATAGGGAAGGCCCACGCCGCTGCGGATGGCCGCGGCCAGAATGGATTCGCCGGGCTGTGCGGCAAAGGCCCGGCCGCTGGGCTGTACGGTGATCTGGTGGGCGGCTGCGGCCGTCTCTGCGGGGGTCATGGAGTGGGTATCCTTGGAGGTTCTTCTCGCCAAACGGATCCGATTTTGCCCTCAAACCAAAGCCCCCTCGGTGCCCTGCCGGCGCGCTTTCGCCGCCAGCGCGTGCTCATCATCGGCTGTGGCGACGTGGGGCTGCGGGCGGCCCGGGTGCTGGGTGCATCGGCCGGCGGGCCCCGGCCTCGGGTGCTGGCCCTGACTTCCAGTCCTGAACGCAGGGCGCCACTGCGCGCCGCCGGCATCACCCCCCTGCTGGGCAACCTGGACGATGCGCCCAGCCTGCGCCGCCTGTCCGGCCTGGCCACCCGCGTTCTGCACCTTGCGCCCCCGCCGGGCGATGCGGTGCCGGTGCTGCCAAAGGGTATGAC
>NZ_BAAJYR010000318.1:0-4130 GCF_057546605.1 Acidovorax sp. KPB24-03
CTGAAGGCCATCGGCACGCCCGCGCCCGTGGCCGCGCCGGCCGGGCTGCAGGTGCCGCTGCGGCCGTACCAGCTCGACGGCCTCGCATGGCTGCAATACCTGCGCGCCCAAGGGCTGGGCGGCATCCTGGCCGACGACATGGGCCTGGGGAAAACCGCGCAGGCGCTGGCCCATGTCCTCGCCGAAAAGGAAGCGGGCCGGCTGGCGCACCCTGCGCTGGTGGTGCTGCCCACCTCGCTCGTCTTCAACTGGCAGGCGGAGGCGCAGCGCATGGCCCCGGGCCTGCGCGTGCTCAGCCTGCACGGCGCGGACCGGCGCGAGCGTTTTGCCCGCATCGGCCAGCACGACCTGGTGCTGACGACCTACCCGCTGGTGTGGCGCGACATCGACGCGCTGGCCGCGCAGCCGTGGCACCTGCTGATCCTGGACGAGGCGCAGATGGTCAAGAACGCCGGCAGCCGCAGCGCCCGCGCCCTGCGGCGCCTGAACGCTGCGCATCTGCTTTGCCTGACCGGCACGCCGCTGGAGAACCACCTGGGCGAGCTGTGGGCGCAGTTCGACTTCCTCATGCCCGGCTTTCTGGGCGATGCGCGCAGCTTCTCCCAGCGCTGGCGCAAGCCCATCGAGGAGAACGGCGAAACCCTGCGGGCCGAGGTGCTGGCCCGGCGCGTGCGCCCGTTCATCCTGCGCCGCCGCAAGCAGGACGTGGCCACCGAACTGCCGCCGCGCACCGACGTCGTGCTGCGGCTGCCGCTGCAGGGCCGCCAGCGCGAGCTGTACGAAGCGGTGCGTGCCGCCGCCGACAAGCAGGTGCGCCGCGTGCTGCAGCGCCAGAGCTTCGACGGCGCACAGATCACCCTGCTGGATGCGCTGCTCAAGCTGCGGCAGGTGTGCTGCGATCCGCGCCTGGTCAAGGGCAGCGAGGCCGCCCGGGCGCAGCCCGCCACCATGGAGCGCGCCAAGCTCGAATGGCTGGCCGACGCGCTGCCCGCCCTGGTCGCGCAAGGGCGCCGCGTGCTGGTGTTCTCGCAGTTCACCGAAATGCTCGCCCTGGTGGCCGAAACGCTGGAGACGCTCGCCCTGCCCTTCCTCGCGCTGACCGGAGACACCCCGCCCCGCGCGCGCGGCGCCGTGGTGCGGCGCTTCCAGGACCGCGGCGATGCCGGCGCGCCGCCCGTCCTGCTGGCCAGCCTCAAGGCCGGCGGCGTGGGCCTGAACCTGACCGCCGCCGACACGGTGATCCACCTGGATCCCTGGTGGAACCCCGCCGTGGAGGAGCAGGCCACCGCCCGTGCCCACCGCATCGGGCAGGACCAGCCGGTGTTCGTCTACAAGATCGTGGTGGAAGGCAGCATCGAGGAACGCATGCTGGAACTGCAGGCCCGCAAGCAGGCGCTGGCGCAGGGGGTGCTGGGGCACGACGCCGCGGGTGCGGCCAAGTTCAGCGAGGCGGACCTGAACGCCCTGCTCGCCCCCTTGTCGGAACCCCAGGACAACCCACTGGCCATCCCGGCGCACGATGCGATCCGGTGGGGCGGCACGGGGCCGGCGAGCATGCGGTGAATTCGCGAATAAGGGTGTTTTTGGCCCCATGCCTTAGTTAATCATGCCTTCATTGCTATTAAATAAATAGCAACGACCCTCTGGCGGCAGGAAGGGCTCGATCCTTGCGCCGCATCCCGCCAGAATGGCGCCATGACGACGACCCCGCACCCCGAACCCCGCTACTGGCTCATGAAGTCCGAGCCGCAGGAATGCTCCATCGACGACGCCCTGGCCGCCCCGGATGCCACCGTGCCCTGGACCGGCGTGCGCAACTACCAGGCGCGCAACTTCATGCGCGACGGCATGCAGGTGGGCGACGGCGTGCTGTTCTATCACTCCAGCTGTCCGGAGCCGGGCATTGCCGGCCTGGCGCGCGTGGCCTCCGCCACCCGGCCGGACCCGACGCAGTTCGACCCCGAATCGCCCTACCACGACCCCAAATCCCGCCCGGACCAACCGCGGTGGCTGCTGCTGGACGTGCAGGCACTGCGCAAGACCCGCCTGCTGCCCCTGGCCGAATTGCGCGCCCGGCCGGAACTGGCCGGCCTGCAGGTGCTGCAAAAAGGCAGCCGCCTGTCCATCACGCCGGTCGATGCGGCGGACTGGAAGCGGGTCGTCGAAATGCTGGACGCAGCGCCGCCCGTCTGAGCCGCGCCCTGCGAGGGCCCAAAGGTGCCGCCCGGCCACGGGTGCAGCACCTAGTGCCCGTGCCTATCATGGCCTGCCCTTCACTCCCCTTTCGCGGTGGCGCCAGCGCCCCGCGTCCGCCATGCGCAACATGCTCGACTTCAGTTCCTGGCACACCCTGCTCACCACCGCGTTGGGGCTGCTGCTGGCCTCACTGCTCATGGTGGGCATCCGGCTCGTCTTCATGCAGACCATCCAGCGCCGCCAGCAACGCGAAAACCGGCAGATCAACGAGCGGCTCAAGACCCTGATCGCCGCCTACAAGACCTTGGGCGGCTCGTTCACCGGGCAGTTGCAGGTGAGCCCGACGCACATGCGCGACCTGCGCCGGCCGGCTGGCAGCCCAACGCCATCGCCGCCCCCTGCCGAAGGCGATCCGGCCACCGTGGAAGAGGCGCTGGCACCGCTGACCAGCACCGAGCGCCAACGCCGCATGCGCGATGCGGTGGAGGCCGCGCTGTCCGACGTGATCCTGCTGGGCACCGAGGAGCAGGTCCAACTCGCCGCCCAGGCCGCGCAGGACATGGTGGCCGGCCGCAGCATCGAAACGGCGCAGCTGGTGGTGTCCCTGCGGCAGTTCATTCGGGCGGCGCTGGACCTGGAACCGATTGCGGAGCACGTGCCGATTCCCGTGCAGGGGCCGCTGCGGCCCGGAGGAAGCGGTGGCGCGGGCGCCCGGCGCGCCAATGCCGATGGCGGTGTGCGAGGCAGTGGGGGCGGCGCCGGCGGTGGGATGGGCGAAAGCGGGAACGGCGGCGGGATGGGAATGGCGCACCACGCGCCTGGTGGTGACCCGGCCGACAACGGAGGGTCCGCCACGACAGCCGCCAGCGGGCACTGAAGGGGGATGAGGCAGCGCTCCCCTGCCCGCTCGCCCCCCCGTCACGCACGAGATCCGCCCGGCACGGCGCACCGCCTCATTCGCTATCGCGCAGGTGTTTCGCGAGGAACGCCGAAATCCGCGCCTCGTAGGCCGGCGGATCGAACGCATGCAGATCGACATGCGCCGCACCATCGACCACCCACAACGCCTTCGGGTCGTCGGCCGCCGCGTAGATGCGCCGGGTTTCCGCCAGGGGGGTGTGTCGGTCCTCCGATCCGGCCGCGATCAGCAGCGGCACGTGCAGCGACGGCAGGTCGGCGATGGGCCGCAGCTGATCCGCGGAAACGCCCAGCCGCACGGGAAGCTGCCACAGCAGCAGCGGCGTGAGCCACCGGCCCGCCGGCCCCAGGTACATCGCCAGGCGGTCGGAGACCGCGTCTTCGATCGTGGGGAACATCGACTCCAGCACGACGGCCTCCAGGGACACGTCGGGCCGGGACAGCACGAGCGAGGCCGCCCCGAGCGATGCGCCGATCACACCGATCTTCTCGTCGGGCAGCGCGTCGGAAAGGTAGTCCAGGGCCGCCGCCACGCCTTGCGATTCGTTCCAGCCGAAAGTCACCCGGTCCCCGGCGCTCTCGCCATGGGCGGGCAGATCGATGAGCAGCACCGAATAGCTCAGGCGATGGAGAAAACGGGCCCGGCCCAGCATCTGCCGCCGGTCCGCACCGATGCCATGCAAAAGCAGCACCGCCCCGGCCCCGGCATCGCCACGGACCAGCCAGCCCGCAAGGGACTGGCCCGTGACGGTATCGAACCGCACCGGACTCGCGGGCAGATCGCCCGGGGCCGCGCCCACGGGCCGGTGGTGCGGATGGCTCAGGACTTCGCCCGCACCGAGCCAAACCGCGAGGCACAAAAAGGCGGCAGCGAGTGCCGCGAGGATTCTTCGACGTTGCATGGGCAGCGATGCTAGCGGCCCATGGGGTCACCGCCACCACCAAAGCAGTCCAACGCAGGGCGCTGCCGCCACGCCCAGGCCCAGCCAGGCCCGCGCCGCGCTGCGCGCGCAGAA
>NZ_BAAJYR010000319.1:0-4099 GCF_057546605.1 Acidovorax sp. KPB24-03
CGCGGCACCCGGTCGATCACGCACAGCGTTCCGAGCGCCTGCCCGGTCGAGGTGATGAGCGGCGCGCCGGCATAGAACTTGATGTTGGGCTCGCCCGTCACCAGCGGGTTGTCGGCAAAGCGTTCGTCCCGCGAGGTATCGCTCACGATCATCACGCTTTCCGGCACCTGGATCGCGTGGGCGCAGAAGGAATGCGCGCGGGGCGTCTGTCGCGCTGCCAGCCCCACCTTGGCCTTGAACCACTGCCGGTCGGCATCCACCAGCGAAACGAGCGCGATGGGCGTCTGGCACAGGCCGCCGCCAGCCGGGCGAACTCGTCGAAGGCCGCTTCCTCGTCCGTGTCCAGGATGCGCATGGATTCCAGTTCGGCCTGGCGCAGCAGTTCCGACTGCGCCGCATCCGCCGCGGCCGATGGGGGCAGTGCCGCGCGCACCTTGCGGCGGCGCGGCCGCGCGGCGTCCGCGCCGCGGTGGATGCTGTCGTGCAGTACCTGCGCCAGTTCGTCCAGCGAATAAGGCTTGGGCAGCAGCGTGAAGCCGTGATCGGGGCTTTGCGCCAGCACGTAGCTGTAGCCGCTGGACAGCACGATGGGCAGGGCCGCGCCGTAGCGCTGGCGGATCTCGCGGCCCAGTTCGATGCCGCTCATGCCGGTCATGACCACGTCGGAGAACACCGCCACGAAGCGGCCCGGGCCGGCCTTCAAGGCCTCCAGCGCCTTCTCGCCGCTGGCCGTGACCACGGTGGTGTAGCCCAGTTCGTGCAGGGTCTGCTCGACGGATGCCGAGACTTCCGCGTTGTCCTCCACCACCAGCACGCAGCCACCGTTGCCCAGGGCCAGCCGGTCGTCGCCTTCGGCGGCCTGCGCGTCGTAACCGGGGCGCGCGGCGCGCGGCAGGTACAGGGTGAAACGGCTGCCCTCACCCAGCGTGCTTTCCACACGGATGTCGCCGCCGGACTGCTTGGCGAAGCCGAACACCTGCGACAGGCCCAGCCCCGTGCCGTGGCCCACGCCCTTGGTGGTGAAAAAGGGCTCGAAGATCTGCGTCAGGTGCTCCGGCGCGATGCCCGTGCCGCTGTCGATGATGGACACGGCCACGAATTTGCCCGGCACCGCGGGCTGCGACTGCAGCGCGGGAATCTCGGACACGGCCCGCACCTCGATGGTGAGCTTGCCGCTGCCCTGCATGGCGTCGCGGGCATTGACGGCCAGGTTCACCAGGGCGGTGTCGAACTGGCTCGGGTCGGCATGCACGAAGCAGGCCGTCTCCGCCAAGTTCAGCTCGATCTCGATGCGCGCGCCCGCCAGGCTGGCGATCATGTCGCTGACCGCCCGGGTGTTGTGCCCGGCATCGAACACCGTGGGCTGCAGGGCCTGGCGCCGCGCGAAGGCCAGCAGCTGGCCCGTGAGCTTGGTCGCCCGCGTCACCGCGTTGGAGATGGACTCCATGAAACGGTGGCGCCGCTCGTCGGTGAGCTGCACGCGCCGCAGCAGGTCGATCGACGTGCGGATGACCGCCAGCACGTTGTTGAAATCGTGCGCGACCCCGCCGGTGAGCTGGCCGATGGCTTCGAGCTTTTGCGACTGGCGCAGCGCCTCTTCGGCCGTGCGCTCGCGCGTCACGTCGCGCGCCACCGCATGGACCAGGCCCTCCTCGGGCACGGCGGTCCAGCTCAGCAGGCGGTAGCTGCCGTCTTCCTTGCGCCAGCGGTTCTCGAACACCAGCGTGGGCGCGCCGGCCTCCAGCCTGGCCAGTTCGGCGGCCATGCCCTCGGCATCTTCGGGGTGGATGAATTCGGCCACGGCATGGCCGGCCATCTGGGGCTTTTCCCATCCCAGGAGGCGCGTGGCGGCGGGATTGACGGCGGCGATCACGCCCTGGAAGTCGCACACCAGCATGAGTTCGCGCGAGAGCGCCCACAAGCGGTTGCGGTCGCGCACGCTTTCGGCCTGCACCAGCTTTTGCTCGTGGATGTCGGTGCTGGTGCCGATCCACCGGCTGATGGCCCCGCCCCCCGTTTGCAGGGGCAGCGCCCGCACCAAGTGCCAGCGCATCTCGCCGTCCGCGCGGCGGATGCGGAACTCGGTTTCATACTGCTCGCCGGAGGCGACGCTCGCCTGCCACAGCTGGGACACCGCCGGCAGGTCTTCGGGGTGCACGAGGCTCTTCCATCCGTCGCCATCCAGCGTGCCCGGTTCGGCCTGGCTGTATTCATACACCCGGTCGTTGAACCAGTCCAGCTGGCCATCGCTCCGGGCGGTCCACACGTGGCTGGGGAGTGACTGGGCGAAGGTGCGGAACTCCGCCGCGCTGTCGGCCACCGCCTGCAGCGCCGCCTTGCGGTCGGTGATGTCCTGCACCACACCGACCATGCGAACGATCGCACCGTCCGGGCTGCGCACGAATTCGGCCTTGCGGGCGATCCAGCGCAGGGCGCCATCGGTGGCGCGGCGGATGCGGTACTCCACATCCAGCGGGGCCGATTCGGCGTTGCGGGTTTCGCGGGCGGAGCGCACCTCGGCGTCCTCGGGAATCACCAGCGCCTCCAGCGCCTTGGCGGGGATGGTCTCGGCCTCGGGCACGCCGAAGATGCGATAGAACTCGCGCGTGCCGTACAGCAGGTCGGTGGCCAGTTCGAGGGAGAACGTGCCCACGCCGCCCGCCTTCTGCGCGCGGTGCAGGCGTTCTTCGGACTGGCGCAGCGCCTCGGCCGCGCGATGCTGCTCGGTGCGGTCGCGCAGCACCTTCACGAAGCCTATCGGCGTGCCGTCACCATCGCGGATCGGCGTCATCTCGCCGTTGGCCCAGAAGCGCTCGCCGGATTTGCGCACGTGCCAGCGCTCGTCGGTGCCCACGCCCCGCGTGAGCGCGGCCTGCATTTCCATCTCCATGCGGTGCGCGGCGCGGTCCTCGGGGGTGAAGATCCGGGCGGCGTCGTGGCCCAGCATTTCTGATTCCGTCCAGCCGAGCACGCGGCGGGCCCCTTCGTTCCACCGCGTGACCTGGCCCTGCAGGTCGAAAGCGATGATGGCGTAGTCGATGGCGCTGTCCAGGATCTGGCGGTTGCGGATGTCGGTATCCGGCAAAGGTGCCGATGGCGCGGCGGCCTCGCTCCACTGCGCGATCGCGGCCTGCACGGACTGCGGCCAGTGCACGGCGGGCCCCAGGGGGGTCAGGGACCAATCGAACTCGGAGATCGCTCGCGCGTCGGGGCGGCTACCCGGGGAATCGGCAGAGCCGGCGGCCGCTGGGCCGGGGACGGTGTGCATTGAGAAAAAACCTTTGAATCGCTCGCTCGTTGGGTGTCGATGTGCAGTCGGGCCCGGCCGTTGCCGGCGGTCTCGCAGCGCTGCGCAGCTTGTCATCATGCCTTTTTTCCAAAAGGCCCGGCGACCCGCCGGGCCGCCGGGCCGGGGCTCAGCCTGGCCCGCCGAACCGCTCGCGGTAGGCCTGCGGGGTGATCCCCAGGCGGCGCAGAAACAGCCGGCGCAGCGGCTCGTCCGACCGGAAACCCACCCGCGCCGCCACGGTTTTGAGCGGCAGGCCGTTCTCTTCCTCCAGCAGCCGGCGGGCGCCTTCCAGCCGGGCGGTCTCGATGAAGTCCGAGGGGCTTTGCCCGCATTCCTGCAGGAACACCCGGCGGAAGTTGCGCTCGCTCATGGCCGCCCGCGAAGCGAGCTGCTGCAGCGGCAGGGACTCGGCCAGGTGCGACAGCACCCACGCCTGCACCTCGCGGATGCCCGGGTGGCGCGTGCCCTGGCTGGCCAGGTGCATGCTGAACTGCGATTGCCCGCCGGGGCGCTTCAAGTACATCACCAGGTCGCGCGCCACCTCCAGCGCCAGGGTGCGGCCGAAGTCCTCCTCCACCAGGGCCAGCGCCAGGTCGATGCCGGCGGTGACCCCGGCCGAGGTCCACAGGTTGCCGCTGCGCACGTAGATCGCGTCGGCATCCACGCGCACGGCGGGGAAACGGCGCTGCAGCAGATCGGCCACGCTCCAGTGCGTGGCCGCCTGCGCGCCGTCCAGCAGGCCGGCCGCCCCCAGGAAGAAGCTGCCCGAGCACAGCGCCACCATGTGCCGCACCCGCGGCGCCGTGGCCG
>NZ_BAAJYR010000320.1:0-4093 GCF_057546605.1 Acidovorax sp. KPB24-03
GCCCCGCCCCCGGCGCGAAGCCATGCCGCCGCGTGCGAAGAAGCGGCGGCCGGCCGGGTGCGCGCCGTCAGGCCGGCACGGCCTCGCGCTCGTCGGCCGCGAACTCGGGCTGGCCTTTGAGGCGCTCGTAGATCGGGGCGAAGTCGGCTGCGGTCATGTCGAACAGCTGCTGGAAGCTGTCGATGATGAAGTAGGTCTGCTGGTAGGTGTCGATCTTGTAGCGCGTGCGCATGGTGCGCTCCAGCTGCAGGGGAATGCGCTGCGGCTCGGGGCTGCGCACCGAATGGGCCAGCTCGCCCGAAGAACTCAGGATGCCCGCACCATAGGCCCGCAGGCCATCGTCCTGGCGGATCAGGCCGAACTCGATCGTGTACCAGTACAGGCGCGACAGCAGCTCGCAGGCGCCCAGGCCGTGGGCCTTGAGGCCGCCCTGGCCGTAGCGCTGCACGTAGTCGGCGAAGACCGGGTTGAACAGCAGCGGCACATGGCCGAACAGGTCATGGAAGATGTCGGGCTCGACGATGTAGTCGAACTCCTGCGGCGTGCGGATCCAGTCGGTCACCGGGAACTTGCGGTTGGCCAGCAGCGTGAAGAACGGCACCTCGGGGATCAGCCCCGGCACGCCCACCAGTTCCCAGCGCGTGGCCTTGTACAGGCGCTCGTTCACTTCCTCGAAGCGCGGAATGCGGTCGCGCGCGCCGAGCGAGGGCAGGGCCTCGATGAACGCATCGCTCGCCAGGCCCGGCAGCAGTGCCGACTGGCGTTCGTACAGGCGCCGGTAGGTGTCGTGGTCGGCCGCGGTGTAGGCCTCGTAGTCCTGCGCGCAGGTGTAGTCGGCGTTGGCGCGGGCGTAGTCGCCGCGGGGCGGGCGATCGGATTGTCCGTAGACGACGGGGGGCTGTCCCATGCTTGGCTCCTTGGGTTTTTGTATCCATGCCGCAGCCCCGGGCGTCCTGCCCCAGGCCGCGGCTAATCCATCTTGATCTTTGCGGCCTTGATCAGAAAACCGTACTTGCTGTGCTCCGAGCGCACGAACTGGCCGAAGCTCTCCAGCGTCAGGTCCTCGGGGTCGAGGCCCATCTTCTTGAAGCGCTCCGTGCTGGCCGGCGATTTCATGCCCGCGCTGAAGGCCATGGCGTAGCGGCGGGCGTCGGCATCGGGCAGCGCGACCGGGGCGAACAGCCCGAACCACGTCACCACGTTGAAGCCTTGCACCTCGTCGTTGATGCTGCGCACGTCCGGCAGGTCGTCGTCCCGGCCCAGCGAGGTCACGCCCAGCGCCTTCAGCTTGCCCGCCTTGATGAGCGGCAGCGACGAAGCCAGGTTGTCGAACACCAGGCTCACTTCCTGGGCCTGCAGCGCCTTGAGCGCCGGGGGCGAACCCTGGAACGGCACGTGCGCCATGCGCGTGTTGGTCAGCGACTTGAACATCTCGGCCGCGATGTGGCCGATGCTGCCGTTGCCGCCCGAGCCGTACTTGAGCTGGTCCGGGTGCTTCTTGAGGTACTGCACCAGGTCGGTCGTGCTGCCGATGTTCAGGCTCTTGGCCTGCTCGGCGCTCATCACCAGCACGTTGGGCGTGCGCGCGACGAGGGCGATCGGCTTGAAGTCCTTGATCGGGTCGTACGGAAAGTTCTTGTACAGCCAGGGGTTCACCGCATGCGTGGCCACCGCGCCCATCACCAGCAGGTTGCCGCCGGCCGGGGCTTTCGCCACCAGATCGGCGCCGACGTTGCCGCCCGCGCCGGGCTTGTTCTCCACCGCCACGTTGCCCAGCGCCGCCTTGGCGCCTTCGGCAACGATGTGGGCCGAGGCATCGACCGGCCCGCCCGCAGGGTAGGGCACGATGATCTTCAGCGGCGCGGAAGGGGTCTGCGCGTGCGCGGCAAGTCCTGCCATGCACAGCAATGCACCCCCCAGATAGGCACTGGCACTCAATAGCTTCACGGTATCTCCTCCGGTTCTAAGACGTGCCGCAGTATAGAGATGCGTCGCCGTGAAGCTGCATTCGGTTACAGGCGGTGCTATTCCGACTTCAGCACGCCGCGGCGCATCTGGTCGAGCTCGATGCTCTCGAACAGCGCCTTGAAGTTGCCGTTGCCGAAACCGTCGTCGCCCTTGCGCTGGATGAACTCGAAGAAGATGGGGCCGAGCTGGTTCTCGCTGAAGATCTGCAGCAGCAGCGCGTCCTTCTTTCCGTCCACGAGGATCTTGCGCTTGTGCAGTTCGGCCAGCGGCTCGCCGTGGCCGGGAATCCGCTTGTCCACCAGTTCGTAGTAGGTGTCGATGGTGTCCAGCAGGCGCACGCCGGCGCCGCGCAGTGCGTCCACCGTGGCGTACAGGTCGTCCGAGCCCATGGCGATGTGCTGGATGCCTTCGCCGTTGTACATGTCCAGGTATTCCTGGATCTGGCCGGCCTTCTCCTTGCCCTCTTCGTTGATCGGGATGCGGATCTTGCCGCAGGGGCTGGTCATGGCCTTGCTCTTGACGCCGGTGACCTGGCCTTCGATGTCGAAGTACTTGATCTCGCGGAAGCCGAACAGGCGCTCGTAGAACCCGGCCCATTCGTTCATGCGGCCCCGGTGCACGTTGTGCGTCAGGTGGTCGATGTAGGTCAGGCCATGGCCGTGGGGGTTGAGCGCCTCTTCGGCCGACACGCCGGGCAGCGGTTCGAAGTCCACGTCGAAGAAGCCGATGTTGCCGATGTCGCCGGGCTGCGCGCCGCCCTTGCCGCGCCAGCGGTCCACGAGATAGATCAGGCTGTCGCCGATGCCCTTGATGGCGGGAATGTTCAGCTCGCCCGGGCCGGCGGTGCCGGCATAGCCCCAGGCGCCCAGCCCCAGGGCGCGTTCGTAGGCGGCCTTGGCATCATGCACGCGGAAGGCGATGGCGCAGACGCTGGGGCCGTGCATGCGCGCAAAGCGCTGCGCGAAGCTGTCGGGCTCGGCATTGATGATGAAGTTGATCTCGCCCTGGCGGTACAGGGTGACGTTCTTGTGGCGGTGCCGCGCCACGGGCTTGAAGCCCATGCCTTCGAACACCTTGCCCATGGCCTGAGGATCGGGTGCGGCGTATTCGATGAATTCGAAACCGTCGGTGCCCATGGGGTTCTCCCAGGCGGCGGTCTGTTGCGTGGCTTGCTCGGGCAAGGCTGCGTTCATTGGCGTCTCCGTTCGTGGATGAATGTCTGCCATCCACTTTAGGCCGTAGAGACTCAGCATTCGGGCAAAATCGTGCCCCCGGCGGGGCCGTTTTGCAGGAAACCTGCATGAATGGCCGCAATGCCGCAGCCGAAGGTTGTCCGGCGGTCAGCGAGCCTGTGCGGGCAGCGCCCGCAGCGCCAGGGCGCCCTCCAGGCGCAGTTGCTCCTGCGGCGTGAACAGCTCCGACCGCAGTTGCGCCAGCCGGGCCGAAGAAGACCCTGAGCCCATTGCCGCCTGATATTGGTCGAGCCGGCCCTGCCATTGCCGGTCCTGCGTGTCCATCTGGGCCAGCCGCTGCGCGGCCTCGCTGCCGTATTGCGCGCTGCGCACATTGAAGCGGGCCGTGGCGTCCATGCCCTGGGCGTCGAAGTCCGCGGTCTGCCGGGCCAGGCCCACGTGCGCCACCGCTTCGCTGCGCTGCGCCTGCAACGCGGGGGCGAGGGCGCTTTCGGCCTGCTGCAGGGCCGCGCTTTTCTGGTCGGCCGTGAGCGACGGGTCGCGCTCGATCTCCAGGCGGGAGAGCAGGTATTCGTCCATCTGCGCATCCGCGGCGAACAGGGCCTGGTACTCGTCCGGCTCGAAGGCGGCCATGCGCACCTTCTGGCGCGCGGCCAGGGCCTGGCGCAGGGCCTGGGGATCGCGCAGATCGGCGGGCGCCTGCAGCCGCCCCAGCGCCACGCGGTAGTCCACGTAGCGGTGGGCCAGCGCCAGGGCCCGGGTGGCGACCTGCGGCAGGAAGAACTGGCCGATCAGGCCCTCCAGCCGTGCCTTGAGAAGGCCGGGCTCCGGCGCTTCGCCCGCCGCGTGCAGCAGGGCTTCCAGCGTGTCGCGCAGGCCGGGTCCCAGCAGCGGGTCGTCGCTGGCGACGGCCACGGGGCGGTGCGGGTGCG
>NZ_BAAJYR010000321.1:0-4092 GCF_057546605.1 Acidovorax sp. KPB24-03
CGCCACTTCCAGCGGCGGCGGGGCGTTGCGCGCCGCCCGGGATTCCCCAGGCCGGATCGAACGTGGCCTGCAGGTTGTCGCGCTTCGGGGCACGCCGGGCACCTTGGCCACGGTGAAGCCGCACTGCGCGAGCGTGTCGCGCACCGCCCGCGCGATGGTCCAGGTCGCCAGCCGCGTGCCCCGCCGGCAGCAGCGCGCCACGGCCTTCAGGGTGTGTTCGTTCCAGAGATCGGGGTTGCGCTGCGGGCTGAAGCCGTCCAGGTAGACCGAATCGGCCGTCGGCATCTGCTGGCGCAGCATGGCCTGGGCATCGCCCACATAGAGCGTGAGCAGCACGCGGCCCTGCTCGAACGACAGGCGGTGCACGCCCGGCAGCAGCCCCCAGAACTGGTCGTGCAGGTGCTGCGCCAGGGGCGCGAGGTCGGGGTGGGCGCTGGTGGCGCGCAGCAGGTCGGCCGCGGCCACGGGGTGGGCCTCGCACGAGGCGAAGTGCAGCAGGGCAGGGCGATCGGGGTCGCTGCGCCAGGCCGCCCAGGTCACGAGGAAGTTCAACCCCAGGCCGAAGCCGGTCTCCAGGATGCGCCAGTGTGGCTGGCCGGCCCAGGCCTGGGGGAGGCCGCAGCCGTGCAGGAACACGCGGCACGCCTGGTCCAGGCCGCCGTTTTCACTGTGGTAACGGTCGCCGAACCGCGGGCTGTAAGGGGTGCCGTCCGCCAGCCAGTCGATGGGCTCCGGCAGGAACCGAGCCGGGTTCATTCCCGGCGGTTCAGGCGCTGGGCGGCACGTAGCCCTGGGCGGCGTCGGCGCCTTCGCCGAAGAAGTGCTGCTCCATCTGCCGGGCCAGGTACTGGCGGGCGCGGGCGTCGGCCAGGTTCAGGCGGTTTTCATTCACCAGCATCGTCTGGTGCTTGAGCCAGGCGGCCCAGGCTTCCTTGCTGACACCCTCCCAGATGCGCTTGCCCAGGTCACCGGGGTAGGGGGGAAAGTCGAGGCCTTCGGCTTCCTTGCCGAGTTTGATGCATTGAACGGTACGTGCCATGGGGAAGGGTCCTGGAAAGGTGGTTTAGATGTTTTAGGTATTTAAAACTGAAATTTCAGTAGTTCCAGTTTTGAAGAGCGACTTTCAGAATGCGTTGCATCGGTGATTTGCACCGGACCGCATTCCACAAAAGAAAGCCTCTCATGAACGTTCGCCGCGACTTTATCAAGTTTCCCCTCGCCGCCGCCCTGCTGGCCGGTATGGCCCTGACGGCTTTGCCGTCGCTGGCCCAGCCGGTGCAGTTCCTGAACGTGTCCTACGACCCCACCCGGGAGCTTTACGTCGAATACAACCAGGCGTTCGCCAAGCACTGGAAGGCCAAGAGCGGCCAGGATCTGGCGATCAAGCAGTCGCACGGCGGCTCCGGCAAGCAGGCGCGCTCGATCATCGACGGCATCGATGCCGACGTGGCCACGCTGGCACTGGGCGGCGACATCGATGCGCTTGTCACGCACGGCGGCCTCGTCAAGGCCGACTGGCAAAAACGCCTGCCACACAATTCGGCCCCCTACACCTCGACCATCGTGTTCCTGGTGAAGAAGGGCAACCCCAAGGGTCTGAAGGACTGGGACGACCTGGCCAAGCCCGGCGTGCAGGTGATCACCCCCAACCCCAAGACCTCCGGCGGCGCCCGCTGGAACTACCTGGCCGCCTGGGAATTCGCCAAGCGCAAGTACGGTGGCGACGCACAGGCCAAGGACTTTGTCGCCAAGCTGTACAGCAATGTGCCCGTGCTGGACACCGGCGCCCGCGGCTCCACCATCACCTTCGTGCAGCGCGGCGTGGGCGACGTGCTGCTGGCCTGGGAGAACGAGGCCTTTCTGGCGCTGAAGGAGTTCGGCCCCGAGAAGTTCGAGATCGTCGTGCCGTCGCTGTCCATCCTGGCCGAGCCCAGCGTGGCGGTGGTGGACAAGAACGTGGACAAGAAGGGCACCCGCGCCGTCGCCGAGGAATACCTCAAGTACCTGTACTCCGACGAAGGCCAGGACATCGCCGGCAAGAACTTCTACCGCCCCACGGGCGACAAGGCCAAGGCCAAGTACGACAAGCAGTTCCCCAAGCTCACGCTGGTGACCATCGACCAGGCCTTCGGCGGCTGGGCGAAGGCCGACAAGGCGCACTTCGCCGATGGCGGCAGCTTCGACCAGATCTACACCAAGAAGTGAAGACGACGGCGCTCTTGCCAATCCGCCCGCGCTAGAAAGCCCCATTCCATGTCCGTCCTCCTGATCGCCGGCAGCCCCTCGGAGCGTTCCCGCTCCGCCGCCCTGCTGGATACCGTGTCGCAGCGCCTGTCGGTGCGCGGTGCGCTGGTGCAGCGCCTGCACATCCGCGACCTGTCGCCCCAGGCGCTGCTGCTGGCGGACACGGGCCACCGCTCCATCGCCCACGCGGTGGACAGCGTGGCCGAGGCCAGCGTGCTGGTGGTGGCGACACCCGTCTACAAAGCGGCCTACAGCGGCGTGCTCAAGGTCTTTCTCGACCTGCTGCCGCAGGCGGCGCTCAAGGGCAAGACCGTGCTGCCGCTGGCCACCGGCGGCAGCGCCCACCACATGCTGGCGCTGGACTACGCGCTGCGGCCGGTGCTGCAGTCGCTGGGTGCCAAGCACATCCTGCCGGGCATCTACGCCACCGATGCCCAGGTCACGCTCACGCCCGAGGGCGCCTACGAGGTGGGGCACGACGTGTCCTCCCGGCTGGACGACGCCGTGAACGTGCTCATCACCGAAACCCTGCGCCCCGCGCCGGCCCAGGCCACGCGGTTCGCGCCGGTGCATTTCTCCCAGGTGCGATGTAGCGTCTGACGCGCCCCGGGCGGCGCCGGCCTGTGGGCCGGCCCCCGCCGTCCGCTCCTCCCCAAGCCCTCCCCATCTTTGAGAACCCGCCCGCCGCGGGCAGGCCGCTGCATCGCCGCCCGCACCCGGTGGACCTCGCCAGAAAGACCGATCGCATGACTTCGAATTTCTCTTCCCTGCGCCGCCGGATGGTGGCTTCCGGCCTCGGCACCGTGCTGGCCGCCGGCCTGCCGCCCGCTTTGGCCCAGAAGGGCGACCGCGTCCTGCGCGTGGGCCACCAAAAGGGCTGGCTGTCGCTGCTCAAGGCCCGTGGCACGCTGGAAAAGCGCCTGGCGCCGCTGGGCGTGAAGGTGACCTGGACCGAGTTCAATGCCGGCCCGGTGCAACTGGAGGCGCTGAACGTCGGCTCGATCGACTTCGGCGACGTGGGCGAAGCGCCCCCCATCTTCGCCCAGGCGGCCGGAGCGCCGCTGGTGTACGTGGGGGCCACGGTGCCGCGCCCGCAGCTGGAGGCCGTCGTCGTGCCCAAGGGCTCGGCGATCCAGAGCGTGGCCGAGCTGAAGGGCCTGCGCGTCGCGCTCAACAAGGGCTCGAACGTGCACTACCTGCTGGTCAAGGTGCTGGAAAAGCACGGCCTGCACTACCGCGACGTGCAGCCGGTCTTCCTCGCGCCGCCCGATGCGCGGGCGGCCTTCGAGAAAGGCGCCGTGGACGCCTGGGTGATCTGGGACCCGTTCCTCGCGTCGGCGCAAAAGACGCTGCAGGCCCGCGTGCTGGCCGATGCCACGGGCGTGGCGAACAACCGCGCCTACTACTTTTCCTCGCGCGACTATTCCGCCAGGAACGCCGACGTGCTGCGCGTCGCCATCCAGGAGGTGGACGCCATCGACAAGTGGATTGCCGCGCACAAGGCCGAGGCCGCGGCGGAGCTGTCCACCGTGCTGGGACTGGACCGCGCCGTCACCGAGTTGTTCGTGGGCCGGGCGGGCTACGGTACCTCGCTGGTGTCGCGCGACATCCTGGCCGAGCAGCAGGTGATCGCCGACACGTTCTTCGACCTGAAGCTCATCCCCCGCAAGCTCAACCTGCAGGACGCCGCTCCGGTGGACCTGCTCTGAAAGGGTGCACCCATGTCCGCACCTTTCCCAACCCCTTTGCAGGTGCGCGTGCGCCGGGTGCTGGGCGTGACCGCCCAGGCCTGGGGCCTGTCGGCGCCGCGCGAAAGCGCCCGCGTGCTGGCGCTCGCCCCGGCACCCC
>NZ_BAAJYR010000322.1:0-4075 GCF_057546605.1 Acidovorax sp. KPB24-03
TCTCGTCCACCACGGCCTGCGCCGCCCCCACCGGTCGCGCCGCTGCCGTCCACCGCACCGCCCAGGTCGTTGACCAGCACCTTCGCGCCGCGCGCCGCCAGCGCCAGTGCGTGCTGGCGGCCCAGGCCGCCGCCCGCGCCCGTCACGATGGCCACGCGGCCCTTGAAATCGATTGCCATGGGTTTCTCTCTCCTGTGGGCCCCGCGGGCCAGTGAATGGTTTTGCAAAAGCGGCCGTGCAATGTGCTGCAATCGGCCCAGCACGAATTCTGATCGAGCCCCCACCGCATGGCCATGCCCCACCGTCCCGATGACGACATCACCCTTCGCAAGCTGCACATCCTGCGGGTCTTCCTGGAGGCCGGCAATCTCGCGCGCGCGGCGGAGAGCCTGGACATCAGCGCGGTCAGCGTGCACCGCGCCCTGCACTCGCTGGAGGACGCGCTGCGCTGCCCCCTGTTCCGCCACGAAGGCCGCCACCTGCACCCCACCGAGGCCGCTCACCACCTGGCGGAGGTCGCGCGCGAGCTGCTGGGCACGCTGGCCGAGGGCATCCGCTCCACGCGGGCGGTGGCCGGGTATTCGTCCGACCGCATACGCATCGGATCGCTCTATTCGCTGACCAGCCGCACGGTGCCCACCCTCGTGATGGGCATGAAGCGGCGCCTGCCCGAACTGCAGACCGAACTGGTGCTGGGCTCGGACGCCGACCTGCGGCAAAAGCTGCGCAACGGCGCCATCGATGCCGCGCTGATGGGCTCGTCCGGCGATATGCCCGACCTCGAGTGCGAGCCCCTGTTCGAGGACGACATCCACTTCGCCGCGCCAGCCGACTCGCCCTACCCGCCCGACCAGCCCATCGACCTGGCCGCTTGCGCCAGCGAGCGCTTCGTCAGCCTCACGGAAGGCTTCGTGACCTACCAGGGATTCATGGAGACTTTCCGGGTGGCCGGCTTCACCCCCGACGTGGTGATGCAGACCGAGGACATCTTCTCGCTGATGAACCTGGTGAGCGGCGGCGTGGGCTGCACCCTGCTGCCCGGTCGGGTGCGTGGCGTGCTGCCGCCCAACGTGCGGCTCATCGCGCTGCAGCCGCGCTACCGCATGCGCCAGACCATCGCGCTGCACTTCCTGCGCACCCGCGAGCGCGACCCCAACCTGCTCGCCCTGCTGGCGGTCTGCCGCACCGCCAAGGCGGCGCTGTCCTGAGCCACCCTGCCAACCTTCTGGGGCAGCCCCTACGGGGGTCACCCTGGATCGTTTCGATTAGCGTAAGTGTCGGCACACCGCTGGCATTGATCCGCACCGCCCGGCTGCGTATCGTCCCCTGCAAGAACAAAGCCCCGCATCCATGAGCACAGCCACCGGCATGTGCCACCGCGGGGCACCACGGACAGGAGACAAATTCAATGACTTCCCACTGGATATCCATCTGCGCGCTCGCCAGCATGTTCGTCATCGCCACCGTACTGCCCATCAACATGGGCGTCATCGCCTTCGTCGGGGCCTTCCTGGTCGGCACGCTCGTGGCCGGCATGAATGCCAAGGCCATCATGGCGGGATTTCCTGCCGACCTGTTCCTGACGCTGGTGGGCATCACCTACCTGTTCGCTCTGGCGCAGAACAACGGCACGATCGACTGGCTGGTCAAGCTGGCGGTGCGCGCGGTGCGTGGGCGCATCGCGGCGATCCCGTGGATCATGTTCTTCATCGCCGCGGCGCTCACGGGCGTGGGGGCCGTCAGCCCGGCGGCGGTCGCCATCATCGCGCCCATCGCACTGGGCTTCGCGGCCAAGTACGGCATCAACCCGCTGATGATGGGTCTTCTCGTCATCCACGGCGCGCAGGGCGGCGGCTTCTCGCCGATCAGCATCTACGGCGGCATCACCAACAAGATCGTGGCCACGGCCGGCCTGCCGCTGAACCCCATCGCCACCATGGCGGCCAGCCTCGCGGTGAACCTGGCCGTGGCCATGGCGCTGTTCGTGGCCATGGGCGGGCTGAAGCTGGCGCGCCAGCGCACCGGCGCCCGCAACACCCCGTTCGACCTGCCGCAGGTGGCCCACGGCCAGGGCGGCGCCCAGGTCTATGGCAACGCCGAGGGCGACTCGCTGGCCGAGGAGCGCCGCACCGCCGCCCAAACCGACGACTCGCTCATGAACGCCGCCCCGTCCGCGCCGCAAGCGGAGGGTGCGCGCTGGTACCAGGCGGTCACCGTCATCGGCCTGCTCACCCTCGCCGTGCTGACGCTGTTCTTCAAGCAAGACATCGGTTTCGTCTCCATCACCATCGGCCTGCTGCTCACGCTGATGGCGCCCAACCTGCAAAAGCGCGCGCTCGGCCAGGTGTCTTGGCCCGAGATCATGCTGATCGTGGGCGTCAGCACCTTCGTGGGCGTGATGGACAAGATGGGCACCATCGACTTCGTGGGCCACAGCGTGGCCGCGCTCACCTCGCCGCTGATGGCGGCGCTGCTGCTGTGCTTCGTCGGCGCGGTGGTCTCGGCCTTCGCCTCGTCCACGGCGGTGCTGGGCTCGCTGATCCCGCTGGCCGTGCCGTTCCTGCAAGGCGGCGGCTCGGGCGATGCCGGCGTGGGCGCGGTGGGGTTCATCGCGGCCATGGCCGTGTCGTCCACCATCGTCGATGTGAGCCCCTTCTCCACCAACGGCGCGCTGGTGCTGGCCAATGCGCGCGGCGTCAACCGCGAGGTGTTCTTCCGCCAGCTCATGGTGTATGGCGCCGCTGTCACACTGATCGCACCCGTGGTGGTGTGGCTGCTGTTCGTCGTGCTCTGACCGACCGCCAGCCCCTGCCGTCCAATCTTCCAACCCACCACAAACTCCCATGAACCCCAGAGACTGGAACACCCGCGCGGACCGCCGCGCGCCCGGCTCGCGCGGGCCGACCGCGCGCTGGCTGCGCACGGCATGCCGCTGGCCGGCAAACGGGTCGATGCCGCCGCCATCGGCACGCTCCTCGAAGCCGTGCTGGAGCCCGGCGACCGCGTCTGCCTCGAAGGCAACAACCAGAAGCAGGCCGACTTCCTGGCCGATGCGCTGGTGCAGGTCGATCCGGCGCGCGTGCACCACCTGCACATGGTGCAGTCGGTGCTGGCGCTGCCGCAGCACCTGGACGTGTTCGAGAACGGCATCGCCTCGCGGCTCGATTTCAGCTTCTCGGGCCCGCAGAGCGCGCGCATCGCGCGGCTGGTGTCGGCCGGGCGCATCGAGATCGGCGCCATCCACACCTACCTGGAGCTGTTCGCGCGCTACTTCATCGACCTGACGCCGCAGGTCGCGCTGATCGCCGCGCAGGCGGCCGATGCCGAGGGAAACCTCTACACCGGCCCCAACACCGAGGACACGCCCGCCATCGTGGAGGCCACGGCCTTCTCGGGCGGCATCGTGATCGCGCAGGTCAACGAGATGGTGGACGGCCGCACCACCACGCTGCCGCGCGTGGACATCCCGGCCGGCTGGGTGAGCTTCGTCGTGCAGGCCCCGCGCCCGCACTTCATCGAGCCGCTGTTCACGCGCGATCCGGCGCAGATCAGCGAGATCCAGGTGCTCATGGCCATGATGGCGATCAAGGGCATCTACGGCGAGTACGGCGTGCAGCGCCTGAACCACGGCATCGGCTTTGACACCGCCGCCATCGAACTGCTGCTGCCCACTTACGGCGAGTCGCTGGGCCTCAAGGGCAAGATCGCCCGGCACTGGGCGCTCAACCCGCACCCGGCGCTGATCCCGGCCATCGAGGCGGGCTGGGTGGAATCGGTGCACTCCTTCGGCTCCGAGCTGGGCATGGAGGACTACATCCGCGCGCGCTCGGACGTGTTCTTCACCGGGCCGGACGGCAGCCTGCGCAGCAACCGCGCCTTCTGCCAGGCCGCTGGGCACTATGCCTGCGACCTGTTCATCGGCTCCACCCTGCAGATCGACCTGGACGGCAACAGCTCCACCGCCACCCTGGGGCGCATCGCGGGCTTCGGCGGCGCGCCCAACATGGGGGGCCGATGCGCGCGGTCGGCGCCATGCCAGCCCCGCATGGCTCAAGGCCGGCCCCCAGGCGCGGGG
>NZ_BAAJYR010000323.1:0-4049 GCF_057546605.1 Acidovorax sp. KPB24-03
AGCACGGCGGCCACGAGGGGCCAGTCCAGCACCACGTTGGACAGGCCGGTGGCGAACTGCATCAGCGCCAGGCCCGCGATCCAGCGCGCCTGGGCCGGCAGCAGCGCGGCACGGTGCAGGCGCCAGGCCAGCAGCCCGAGGGCCAGCAGCACGGCGTAGGCCGCCAGCCGGTGCGCATAGTGGATGGCCGTGAGGCCCGCGAAGGTGATGTGGCTGCCGTCCTGCAGCAGGCCCAGCGGCCGCCAGATCTCGAAGCCCTGGCCGAAGGCCATGTCGGGCCACCAGCTGCCCTGGCACGTGGGGAACGTGGTGCAGGCCAGCACCGCATAGTTGGTGCTCACCCAGCCGCCGAGCACGATCTGAACCGCCAGCAGCACAGTGGTCGCCACCAGCAGGCCCCGCAGGCCCCGGCCCAATGCCACGGGCAAGACGCCGCGCGCAGCGTGCGTCTCGCGAACGGCCTGCACGCACAGCAGCGCCAACAGCACCAGCCCGCCGATCAGATGCAGCGTCACGATGGCGGGAAAGAGCTTCATGGTCACCGTGAGCGCGCCGAATGCGCCCTGCAGGCACACCCACACCAGCGTCGCCGTGGGCCACCAGGGGCTCAGGGCGGGCGGCAGGCCCTGGCGCCTGGCCGCACGCGACCGCTGCCACCACGCGCCGACGGTGAGCACGATGATGAGCATGCCTACGCCGCTGGCCAGATAGCGGTGGATCATCTCCACCCAGGCCTTGCCGTGCGTGACCGGGCCGGTGGGCATGGCCTGCTGGGCGGCGGAGATTTCGGCATGCGCGCCCAGCGGGCTGGCGTTGCCGTAGCAGCCCGGCCAGTCGGGGCAGCCCAGGCCTGAATCGGTGAGCCGGGTGAAGGCGCCGAACAGCACCAGATCGAAGGTGAGGAACAGGGTCAGCACGGTGAGCGCCTGCAGGCACCGCACGCGCGAGGTGCCGCGGTTGCGCAGCCACACCCAGGCCAGCGGCCCGAGCGCGATCACCGCGCCCAGCAGCACCATGCGGGCGAGCGGGGCCAGGTCGTACAGCGGCTGGGCGTCCTGCATCATGGCGCTCCGGTGCGGCCGGGCTGGTCCCACGAGGCCGAGGCGCGCATCAGCCGCTCCAGGTCGCGCTTGGCCTTGGCGGCCCCGGCGGCGTCCAGGCCCGCCGGAAAACGCATCATCAGTGGCCCATGGGATCGACGACGTAGAGATGGTCTTCGATCGCGTGGCCGGTGGCGGGCGCGAGCCACGCGGACAGCGCCTGCGCATCCACCCGCAGCACCTGGGCCTTTTGCAGGCCCGGCTGGATCTCGGGCGGCGGCGCGGCGCCATCGGTCACCAGCCAGACCCAGTCGATGCGGTCCTTGTCTTTGCCCAGGCTTTCGCGCAGCTGCCGCTGCAGATACAGATGGTTCTGGCAGGCGGTGCCGCAGGCGCCGGGCGCCACGCTCACGAGCAGCCACTGGCCCTGCAGCTGGTCGAGCCGACCGGGAGCGCCATCGAGAGCGGTGGTCGCCATGCCCGCCGGCATCGCGCGCTGGGGGGCGATGAGTTCGCCGAAATTGCGCCGCCCTTCGGGCCGCAGCACGTAGTAGGTGAAGTACGAGGCCACCACGGGTGCGGCGCACACCAGCAGGATGCCCAGCATCTTCCAGCGCCCCTGGCGCGACTGCTGCACGGCCGCCATGGCCCCGCCCGCGGGCGGCAGGCTGTGCACCGTGAGGCCCAGCGGGTGGGCGCCCTGGGGCGCGTCAGGCGGCAGGCTGGCGGCGTGGGCGAAGGAAGCGTCGGACGATTTGGAACCAGACATAGAGGATTGCCACCAGGCCGCAAAGCCCGAACCATTGGACGGCGTAGCCGTAGTGTTTTTCGACCCCGGCGTCGATGACGGGCCAGTCGCGCAGCAACCCGTCGCTCGCGCCCCCCGTCTGCAGCACGGTGAGTGGCGCCAGGGCCAGGCCGGTCTCGCCGCGATAGGCTGCCAGGTCGAGATTTTGCCGGATGCGGGAAGACCCCTCGGCGCTGCCGGTGGCGCCGACTTCGTACAGCCGCGATGGCGGCGCCGCGATGCGGCCTTCCACCTCGGTGTAGCCCACCGGCGCGGGGATCTGGGGCAACTGGGTGCGGTCCTGGAAATTGCGCGGCACCCAGCCGCGCTGCACCAGCACGCTGGTGGCGCTGCCCTGCAATTGCAGCGGCGTGAGCACGAAGAACCCCGGCCGGCCCTGCATCTGCCGGTTGTCCAGGAAAACGGTATGGGCGGGCAGCCAGCGGCCGCGCATAACTATGCGGCGGTGCACCAGCGGGTCGTCCGGCCCCGTGGCCGCAGGCAGGGCCGCGAGCGTGGCGCCCTCCAATGGCGGCCGGGCCGAACGCGCGTCGATGGCGGCTTGCAAGGCTTCCTTCTGCGCCGCGCGGGACAGCTGCCAGCGCCCGAGCGACGCGGTCGCGGCCATGGCCAGCACAGCGGCCAGGCTGACCAGCCAAAATTGCAGGCCCAATCGGCGTCTTGCAGATGTCACGGGATAATGCGCTCCATGAAATACGTGGTGGTGCTGGCCTTCCTGGCCATTCTGGCGAGCCTCGGTTCCGCGCTGTTCTTCATGATGCGCAACGGCCGCAACGACAAAGCCCGCAGCGGCCACATGGCCCGCGCGCTCGCCGTCCGCGTGGGGCTGTCGATTCTGCTCTTCCTGTGCCTGCTGGCCGCCTGGAAGCTGGGCTACATCCAGCCCACCGGACTGCCGGCCACGCGCTGAGCGCCACCCGGCCTGCCCGGCATGGCCCACGGGCCGCGGCGGGCACCGGAGCACCGCCGCAAAAAAAGCGCCCTGCGGCGCTTTTTTCGTCGGGCCGCCGAGGGGCCTGGATTACAGCCAATAGACCAGCACGTACAGGCCCAGCCACACCACGTCCACGAAGTGCCAGTACCAGGCGGCGCCCTCGAAGCCGAAGTGCTTTTCCGGCGTGAAGTGGCCCTTTTGCAGGCGCAGCGTGATGAACAGCAGCATCAGCATGCCCACGAACACGTGAAAGCCGTGAAAGCCCGTCAGCATGAAGAAGGTGGAGCCGAAGACGCCGGAGCTGAGCTTGAGGTTCAGGTCGGTGTACAGGTGGTAGTACTCGTAGCCCTGCACGCACAGGAAGACGATGCCCAGCAGCACGGTGGCCCACATGAAGGCGATGGTCTTGCCGCGGTGGTTTTCGCGCAGCGCATGGTGCGCGATGGTCAGCGTGACGCCGGAGGTCAGCAGCAGCGCCGTGTTGATCGTGGGCAGCCAGAACGGGCCGACCGTCTGGAAGGGCTCCACGATGCCGGCGGGCGATGCGGTCATGCCCGCCGCCATGCTGGGCCACACGGCCTTGAAATCGGGCCACAGCAGCGCGTTGTCCAGGCTGCCCAGGGCCGGCACCGAATGGGAACGCGCCCACCACAGAGCGGTGAAGAAGGCGCCGAAGAACATCACCTCCGAGAAGATGAACCAGCTCATGCTCCAGCGGTAGGACAGATCGATCTTGTGCCCGTACAGGCCGCCCTCGCTCTCGCGCACGGCATCGCGGAACCACTGGTACAGCACGAACAGCCACCACACCATGCCCAGGGCGAGCGAATACTTGCCCCAGTCATGGCCATTGACCCACTGGCCCGCGCCCAGGATCACGAAGAACAGGCCGGCCGCCGCCATCACCGGATGGCGCGATTCGGCGGGCACGTAGTAGTACGGGGTCGTGCCGGGGGTAGATGCACTCATGTCAGCTCCTGAATCTCAAATCGTTGTTATCCGTCGGGCTGCGGCCGTCCATCAGACGACCCAGTTGACCAGCGCGATCAGCCCGACCACCAGCAGCAGCGCCGCGGCCAGGCCGACGGCGATGATGTGGATGGGGTTCAGCCGCTCCACGTCCTGCTGGTATTCCGAGCCCTTGCGCAGGCCGATGAACGACCACGCCACCGCCCGCACGGTGCGCAGCAGCGAGCCCTTGCGGCGCGCCGGCGATTCGCCGGGGGGTGCGCGGGCTCACGATCCGGCCCCCTGCGGCACCACGCCG
>NZ_BAAJYR010000324.1:0-4042 GCF_057546605.1 Acidovorax sp. KPB24-03
CTTGAACGCGATGGTGTCCTGACCGTCGCCCCGGCCGAAGCGGTAGGTGTTGGAGCCCGTGCCGCCCTCCAGCCAGTCCCGGCCTGCGCCGCCGTCCAGCGTGTCATCGCCCGCATCACCGTACAACCCGTCGTCGCCATCCCCGCCCAGCAGCGTGTCGTTGCCGGCACCGCCCCACAGGTTGTCGTTGCCCGAGCCGCCGTGCAACTGATCGTCGCCCGCATCCCCATGCAGAGCGTCGGCGCCCTCGCGGCCCATCAACACGTCGTTGCCGTCACCGCCGCGCAGCGTGTCATTGCCAGCGCCGCCATCCAGTTGGTCGTCACCCGCGCCCGCCGCGAAGGCATCGTCGCCCGCGCCGCCCAGATAGATATCGCTGCGTGCCGATCCTTCGGCCGCACCGGACAGGATCACGCCCAGCCCGCTCAACTCCCCGCGCAACGCATCACCGGCCGGCAGGGCCTCGACCCACTGCGACAGCATGCCCAGCCCATCGAATCCCACGGCGGTGAGCAGCTTGCCCTGGTAGCGGTTCAACTCCGCCAGATCGATCAGCCCCTCACGCTCGCTGCCCGCCTTGCGGGCATCCAGCAGGGCAGACAGCCCGCTCGTGTCGAAGCCGACGCCTTGGTCATCGATGGTGAGCGCCACACTGTCCAGGTAGGGCTTGAGGCGCGTTTGCACGACCAGCGCGCCATAGACGCTTTCGCGCAGTTCTTCGTAGCTTTGGGTGAGCAGGGCGGCCTGCGGGGCGGAAAGGGTGGCCGTGTAGCGGCTGATGCCATCCGACTCGCCGCCCGAGCCGCCGCCTGGGGACGCCGCGCCGCCCCCACCGCCACCGGAGCCGGTCTGGACCGGAATCTGGAAGAACTTGGTGCCGTTGAAGACCTCCAGCACGTTCATCCGGCGCAGCAATTGGCGACCGGCTTCGCCCAGGATTTCATCCGACTGGCCCGTGCCGCCGGCCTGGGGGTTGGGCACCATCATGCCGGCCACGGAAGTCAGGTTCAACGTTGCCGTCGTGACGTAGGTGGGGTCGTCCTCGGGCTTGTCGGCGGTGACCAAACTACCATGGCCGTCCGATACCAAGTCATAGCTTGCAATGCCGTGGACGAGTTTTCCCGAGGTACCGGCCCAGTCGGCAAGCAATTCGTCGATCAGCGCCATCTGCGCATCCCGCGTGCCCGCTGCCGCGAACCGCCCCACGCTGTCCTGCAGGCCTTGCGCTGCATCGCCCGGCAGGCTCATGGCCTCGCGCAGATCGCGCACCCAGCCGCTGCCGCCCATCTGGGGCAAGGCGCCCGCCGCCGCCGTTACGGCCGGATCGTCGGTGAACTCGCGGTAGAAGTTGTTGGAGGCCAGCAGCAGGCTGCCGGTGACCTCGGCCACACCGCTGACCCCGGTGGTGCCATTGGTGCGGGTGAAACTGCCGCTCAAGGGCTGGGTGTTGCCGTTGCCCAGATTCACATTGCTGGTGGTGCCCGCCACGCCGATGCGGGCGATGCCCAGCTCGGCCAGGGTGTGCAGCTCGCCCGCCTGGGAGATTCCATCCTGGTTGGTGTCCTTCCAGATGCGCAGTTGCGAATACACCGCATCGTTGGCGTCGATCACCTTGTCGCCGTTGCCATCCTCTGCCGCCAGGGCTTCGTAGCCGTTGGCATGGGTCTGCGCCCGGCCATCGCTGCCCACGGGTTTCAAGGTCTGGTCGCCGAAGAGTTCGCGCCCGGAATCGATCAGGCCTTTGCCGTTGCGGTCCAGCACGACGATGCCATCGTCGCCCGCAACCCAGCCGGTGGGTTGTGCGTGCCGTCGCCCCCATGGGGCTACCAGGGTTTAAGTTGGCTTCTGGGTTTCCGGCGAGTTAGATGACAGAACTGCCTGGGTCCGCTCAGCGAACGCGCATACCCGGTGTGGCGCCAGGCCACGGTTCCAGCACGTGGATGCCGGGGTGGGCCTTCTCATCGCCATGGCTGGCGGCCAGCACCATGCCCTCGCTGATGCCGAACTTCATCTTGCGTGGGGCGAGGTTGGCCACCATCACGGTGAGCTTGCCGATCAGGTCGGCGGGCTGGTAGGCGCTGGCGATGCCGCTGAACACATTCCGGTGGCGGCCTTCGCCCACGTCGAGTGTCAGGCGCAGCAGCTTGGTCGAGCCTTCGACCGGCTCGCAGTTCACGATCTGCGCGATGCGCAGGTCGATCTTGGCGAAGTCGTCGATGGTGATGGTGGGCGCGATCTCCTCGCCGCCGGGCACGGTCTTTTCGGGCTCGGGCGCCGCGGGCGGCTCGAACAGGGCGTCGAGCTGCTTCACGTCCACGCGCTGCATCAGATGCTGGTAGGTGCCGATGGTGTGGCCGGCGCCCAGCAGCGTCTGCGCATCGGCAAAGGCGAGCGGCGTGACGTTCAGGAAGGCCTCGACCTGCGCGGCCAGGGCGGGCAGCACGGGCTTGAGGTAGATGGCAAGCACGCGGAAGGCCTCGATGCAGGTCGTGCACACGTCCTGCAGGCGCGCGTCCATGCCGTCCTGCTTGGCCAGTTCCCAGGGCTTGTTGGCGTCCACGTACTCGTTCACGCGGTCGGCCAGCAGCATCACCTCGCGCAGGGCGCGGGCGGTGTCGCGCTTTTCGAGGGCCTCGGCGATGGTGCCGCCTTGGCCCGCCAGCGTGGCGAGCAGGGCCTGGCCGTCGCCGCTCATGGCGCCCAGCTGGCCGCCGAAACGCTTGGCGATGAAGCCGGCCGCGCGCGAGGCGATGTTGACGAACTTGCCGATCAGGTCGCTGTTGACCCGGGCCATGAAATCTTCGGGGTTGAAGTCGATGTCCTCGTTGCGGCCATTGAGCTTGGCGGCGATGTAGTAGCGCAGCCATTCGGGGTTCATCGACAGGCCCAGGTACTTGAGCGGGTCCAGGCCCGTGCCGCGGCTCTTGCTCATCTTCTCGCCGTTGTTCACGGTGAGAAAGCCGTGCACGCAGATCTTGTCAGGCGTCTTGCGGCCGCTGAACTTCAGCATGGCGGGCCAGAACAGGGTGTGGAAGGTGACGATGTCCTTGCCGATGAAGTGGTACTGCTCAAGCAGCGGGTCGGCCATGTAGGCCTCGTAGTCTTCGCCGCGCTTCTCCAGCAGGTTCTTGAGCGAGGCGAGGTAGCCCACGGGTGCATCGAGCCACACGTAGAAGTACTTGCCCGGCGCATCGGGGATCTCGATGCCGAAGTAGGGCGCGTCGCGGCTGATGTCCCAGTCGCCCAGGCCCTCGCTGGTGCTGCCGTCCGGGTTGGTGCGCACGGTGAACCATTCCTTGACCTTGTTGGCCACCTCGGGCTGCACGTGCACGCCGTTCTGCGTCCATTCCTGCAAAAAATCGACGCAGCGCGGGTCGGAGAGCTTGAAGAAGAAATGCTCCGAGCTCTTCAGCACCGGCTTGGCGCCCGACAGCGCCGAGAAGGGCTGGATGAGGTCGGTGGGTGCATAGACGGCCCCGCAGTTCTCGCAGTTGTCGCCGTACTGGTCCTTGGCGTGGCACTTGGGGCATTCGCCCTTGATGAAGCGGTCGGGCAGGAACATGTTCTTCTCGGGGTCGAAGAACTGCTCGATGGTGCGCGTCTCGATGAGGCCGTTGGCCTTGAGGTCGCGGTAGATCTGCTGGGCGAGCGCGTGGTTCTCGGGCGCGTCGGTGTTGTGCCAGTTGTCGAAAGCGATGTGAAAGCCGTCCAGGTAGGGCTTGCGGCCAGCGGCGATGTCTGCCACGAACTGCTGAGGCGTCTTGCCGGCCTTCTCGGCCGCGATCATGATCGGCGCGCCGTGGGCATCGTCCGCGCCCACGAAGTTCACCTGGGCGCCCTGCATTCTTTGATACCGCACCCAGATGTCGGCCTGGATGTATTCCATGATGTGGCCGATGTGGAAGTTGCCGTTGGCATACGGCAGGGCGGTGGTGACGAAGATCTTGCGTGCGGTCATCGGGTGCGGGCGTTCGGGGTGGGCCGCGAAAAACGCGGACAAGCCGCGGATTTTAGGCGCTCGCCCCGGTCCGCGCGGCCGGGG
>NZ_BAAJYR010000325.1:0-4029 GCF_057546605.1 Acidovorax sp. KPB24-03
CGATGGCGGCGGAGTCCACGTGCGGCACCATCACCCCGGCCGCGCCCATGTCCAGCGCCTGCTGGATGGCCGCGCCGCGCGGATAGGGCACGCGCACCAGCACCGGCAGGGCGCACGCGCGCGCCGCGAGCAGGCTGCGGTCCAGGCTCTCCGGCCCGAAGGGCGCATGCTCGGCATCGAGCACCAGGGTGTCCAGGCCCGTGGCGGCGAGCACCTCCACCGTCTGGTGCGAGGTGGTCTTCACGAACGTGGCGAACAGGAAATCGCCCGCCACCAGCCGCTCGCGCAGGGACGGGGCCTCATCGGCGGCGCCGGGGCGGGCCGCCGTCATGCCAGGTATTCCGGGCGCGCGGGGGTGAAGACGTCGAGATTGAGCACCGGCTCGTCGCCCACCACCACGCCGTGGTGCATGGCGTTGGGAGGCACCACCAGCAGGCTTCCCGGGCCCAGGCGCACCACCTGGCCCTCCACGTAGAAGTCGATCTGGCCCGCCAGGATGTACACCACCTGCTCATGGGGATGGGAATGCGGACGTGGCTCGTGGCCCGGCAGCAGCCGGTGCAGCGCGAGCGTGACGTGCTCGCTGCCGAATGCCTTGCGTTCGATGCCGTGGCGCACGGGCTTCCATTCCATTGCATTCCAATCGACGCTGTTCAGCGCCATGGGCAGGGGGTGTGGGGCGTTCATTCGGAGGAAATTCCCAGCGACTTGATGGTGGAAGACCACAGCCGGTAGTCAGCCTGCAGGATCTCGCGCAATTGAACCGGGTCCACGGGCGCCCGCACCATGCCCAGGCCCTTGAGCCGCTCGGCGACCTCGGGCAGGCCGGTCACCCGGTTGATCTCGTGGTTGATGAGGGCGCGGCGCGCCACGTCCAGCCCCTTGGGCGCGAACACGCCGTACCAGTTGGTGACCTCGAAGCCCTTGAGCGTCTCGGCCGCGCTGGGCACGTCGGGCAGCAGGTCGGACCGGGTCTTTTCGGTGACGGCGATCAGGCGCACCTTGCCGGCCTGCGCATGCGGCAGCAGCAGCGAGGCGCCGCCTGCGAACATCTGGCATTCGCCCTGCAGCAGTGCGGCGACGGCCGGGCCGCCGCCCTTGTAGGGCACGTGCACGATGTCCAGTTGCGCCGTCTTGGCCAGCAGCGCGAGCGTGAGGTGGTTGTGGGTGCCGATGCCGCCCGAGGCGTAGTTGAGCTTGCCCGGGTTGGCGCGGATGTAGGCCAGCAGTTCGGGGAAGGTGCGCGCCGGCACGCTGGGCGAGACGGCGATGACGTTGATCGCGTAGGCCAGCATGGCCACGGTGTCGAAATCGTTCATCGGATCGAACGCCAACTGCTTGTACAGGCTGCCGTTCATGGCATGCGTGGACATGGCGCCGATCTCGAGGGTGTAGCCGTCGGCCGGGGACCGGGCCACCAGCGCGGCGCCCAGGTTGCCGCCCGCGCCGGCCATGTTTTCCACCACCATCGGCTGGCCGCTGGCGGGGAACAGGTGCTTGGACAGCAGCCGGCCGAGGATGTCGGTCGAGCCGCCCGGCGCGAACGGCACGATCAGGCGCACGGGGTGGGTGGGAAAGTCGGCGCCGGCCTGCGCCCTCGCCAGCATGGGCAAGGCGCCCGAGGCACCCAGAACCAGGGCCTGGCGGCGTGTGGTCGAAACGTTCATGGAGAAACTCCCTGCTTTTTTAGCGGAATCGCCGCGGTGAAGCGGTACGGACAGTCTAGAAGTGGCCTCGCGAAAGGGAAGCGCGAACTTGGAAAATTCCACTTCGCAGAACGGATCTTCCCGGTGCGCGGCCGGCCCGTGGCAGGGGGCTCGCCGGCCCACGGTGCAGGCCGGCGCGGGCTCCCTGCCACGCCCCCGTATCATCGCCGCCATGCTTTCCAAGTTGATGAGCCTTTTCCTACTCGGGCTGGTGCGATTTCTCACCGGTTCCCAGGCCCGCTGGTACGGCTGCCCGCCCAAGGCCGAGCAACGCATCTATTTCGCCAACCACCAGAGCCACGCCGACCTAGTGATGATCTGGGCCGCGCTGCCCCAGGAGCTGCGCAGCATCACCCGCCCCATCGCTGCCAAGGACTACTGGACCAAGACGCCCTTTCGGCACTGGATCACCTCGGCGGTCTTCAACGCCGTGTACGTGGACCGCCAGTCGGGCACACCTGCCGCGATGCCACCGGCGGCGCCGGGCGCCGAAACGGCCGCCCTGGACCCTGCCCCGCCGGCCCCGGCGGACGGCCCAACCGCCCTGAACGCAGCTGACATTCCGCAGAGCGGATCGATGATGGAGACCCTGGCTCCGGCGCCCCATGAAGCCGCCGCCGAATCCGCGCCGCCGACACCCGAGGCCCTGCGCGCCGCGCTCGCGCCCGACGACCCGCTGGCCCCGCTGGTGCAGGCGCTGTCCAGCGGCGATTCGATCGTGATCTTTCCCGAGGGCACGCGCGGCCACGGCGATGAGCCCCAGCCCTTCAAGTCGGGCCTGTACAAGCTGGCGCTGATGTTCCCGCAGGCGGTGCTGGTGCCGGCCTGGATCCACAACGTGCAGCGCGTGATGCCCAAGGGCGAAGTGGTGCCCGTGCCCATCCTGTGCTCGGTGACCTTCGGCGCCCCGATCCAGGTCGAGCCCGGCGAGGAGCGCCGCCCGTTCCTGGACCGCGCGCGCCGCGCCGTCATCGCGCTGCGGGAGGTCTGACATGAACGACTTCCTTCGCAACCTCACCACCACGCAGCAGATCGGCGCGCTCTTCGTCGCGATGTTCGGGCTGCTCTCGCTGGTCACCCTCTACGCTTTCTTCCAGACGCTGCGCGAGGCGCGAGGCACCGGCGTGCAGGACCAGGCCGAGCACGAGGCGCACCAGCAGGAATGGCGGCGCTTCTGGAGCCTGCTCAAGACCTCGTGGTTCATGGCCACCGTGTTCTGGGTGGGCTGGGCCCTGGGCGATACCGTGGCGACCGTGCTCTTCGCCATCGTGGCGTTCTTCGCGCTGCGCGAGTTCATCACCCTCTCGCCCACGCGCCGGGGCGACCACCGCAGCCTGGTGCTGGCCTTCTTCGTGGTGCTGCCGCTGCAGTTCATCCTCGTGGGCACGCGCAAGTTCGACCTGTTCACGGTGTTCATCCCGGTGTACGTCTTTCTCGCGCTGCCGGTGGCCAGCGCGCTCGCCAACGACCCCGAGCGCTTCCTGGAGCGCAACGCCAAGCTGCAGTGGGGGATCATGGTGTGCGTGTACGGCATGAGCCATGTGCCCGCGCTGCTGCTGCTCGACTTTCCGGGCTACGAGGGCAAGGGCGCCTTCCTGGTGTTCTTCCTGGTCGTGGTGGTGCAGGCCGGCGTGATCGCCCAGCACCTGCTGGGCCGCCGGTTCCCCCACAAGCCGGTGGCGCCGCAGGTGAGCCAGAGCTTCCAGTGGCTGAGCTGGGCCAGCGGCGTGGCGGTGGGCGGCGTGGCCGGGGTCATGCTGTCGTTCATCACGCCATTCAAGCCGGGGCAGGCGCTGGGCATGGCCCTGCTGGCGTGCCTGGCGGGCAGCCTGGGCCACCTGGTGATGAAGGCGCTCAAACGCGACCGCGGCATCACCAGCTGGGGCATGCAGGGCCAGTCGGTCACGGGTGCGGGCGGGCTGCTGGACCGGGTGGACGCGCTGTGCTTTGCGGCGCCGGTGTTCTTCCACTCCGTGCGCTGGTACTTCGGCTTGTAGGCGAAATCGGCCTCATGCCCTAGAACTTATTGCCCCTGATGCTATAAATAAGTGAGCACATGCGAATCCTGGGAATCGACCCCGGCCTGCAGACCACCGGCTTCGGCGTGGTGGATGTGGACGGCCACGCGCTGAGCTACGTCGCGAGCGGGACGATCCGCACCACGGCGCTCGCGCTGGGCAACCTGCCGGGCCGGCTCAAGGTGCTGTTCGACGGCATCACCGAGGTGGTGGCGCGCTACCAGCCCGACGTGGCCACGGTGGAAATCGTCTTCGTGAACGTGAACCCCCAGTCCACCCTGCTGCTGGGCCAGGCGCGGGGGCGC
>NZ_BAAJYR010000326.1:0-4017 GCF_057546605.1 Acidovorax sp. KPB24-03
GTGGCGCTGCTGGTGGCGGGCAAGAGCTTTTCGATGCCCTCGCTCATCGGGCTCATCATGCTGATGGGCATCGCCACCAAGAACTCCATCCTGCTGGTGGAGTACGCCATCGTGGCGCGCCGCGACCAGGGCATGAGCCGCTGGGACGCGCTGCTGGATGCCTGCCACAAGCGCGCGCGGCCCATCATCATGACCACGCTCGCCATGGGCGCCGGCATGATGCCCATCGCCCTGGCGCTGGGCAGCGCCGACATGAGCTTTCGCTCGCCCATGGCGGTGGCGGTGATCGGCGGGCTCATCACCTCGACCGTGCTCAGCCTGCTGGTGGTGCCGGCGGTGTTCACCTACGTGGACGACTTCGCGCAGTGGTTCCAGCGCCGGGTGATGCGGCGGCCCCCACCAGCCCCCCAGGCACCCCGCGCGCCCGAAGCGCCGCACCCGCTGTGAGTGGCGGCGCGGCGGCGCCCTGCCATCGGTGCCGCCCGCCCCTCTAGCACAGGGTTTGCGCTGCTGCGCCCAAGGCGCGGCGGCCTTTTCGCGTGCAGATGCACGGCTTCGCATCACCGGGAAGGCTGCCAGGACTTGTATACAACCATGGGATTCCAGAAGAATTCCAGGGAGACAAGACCATGCGTGCCACCAGTTCAGGGGAAATCCAGCCGGCCGGACGGCCTCCGTCCACGCCTGCACGGCCTGCGTCCCCGGTCCCGGATGCCCCGGAGCGCAGCGCCAGCCTGAAGGGGCCGGAGGGGCTCGCTGCGCGCGGCAAGAGCGGATCGGCGGCGGTCTACACCACCGCCAACATGGCACAGCGCTCGGACCGGACCGTCCTGTCCAAGCTCAAAAGCCTCTGGAAGGGCGGCAAGACCACGGCCAACGCCAGCCTGGGCCCGCTGGCGGTGGGCACGCAGACCCAGCACCCGGTGGTGCGGCACAACCAGGTGCAGGCGCCGCGGTTCGAGGCGGACGGACGGGTGCCACTGCCCAACGCCACCAGGACCGGGCTGGCGCAGGCCGTGCAGGAGGCACTGCACCAGGTGGAGACCGGCCAGTCGCCCGGTACCGAAGGATCGGGCCGGGACGGCGGCATCGCGGGCACGGCGGCGCACTGGGCCCAGCAGGCGCTGTCCGTGCTGTCGCTGGGCAAGGGCCCTGCCAGCGTGCCCAGCGACGCGCTGGAGATGTTCTATGAAGCCGGGGGCCTCAAGGCAGGGGGCCAGAGCAGCCAGGGCAGCGCCACGGCGGAGACGAAGTCCATCGTGCTGGGCCATCTGGAAGGCCTGGTCCATGCCGAGAAGGCCAAGGCCACCATCCACCTGGCCACCCAGGCCGCGTTGCCCGGTGGCGCGCGCGTGAACACGGAAGGCGCATTGCAGCAGCTGACCGACGCCGCCAAGGCCGCCGAGCAGCGCTCCAAGGACGCGGCGACCGCCGCCAACGCCAGGATGGTCGCCGAACTGCTCTCGGGCGTGCCCGAGCCCCTGCAGCCCCGGCTGCAGGCAGCCACCGACACGCTGGTCGCGGCCCTGAACCACGGCACCAAGGTGCCCGACGTGCTGGCCGTCGAGCTGCTGATCAACACCGCCCGCGACACCTTTGCCGGGGATCCCGAGGGGCTGGCGACGGCCATGGAAAACCTGTCGCACAGCTCGCCGGCCCGGCTGGTCGGCCTGGTGCACGACGCCCTGCAGCCTTCCCCACCGGACCGCGAAACCCGCGCCGACCTGCAGCCGCTGTCGCGCCTGGCGTGCGCCATCGCCAGGCCGGCAGGCGGCATGCGCCTGCTGGCCAGGATGACGGACCCTCCCGCCGCCGGGACCCGGCAGGATGCCTTGCAGGTGGCCATGTCGGCGATGCTGCATCTGCAGTCGTCCCGGCAGCAGGAGGGCCCCGGATCGGCCGAGGCCCCGGCGGACATGGCGTTGCTGCGCGACGCAGTGGCGCATGCGGTCGAGCTGGCCCAGCCACGGCACCACCCGGTGCCCGAATCCGAGCGGACGGTGGCGCAGCGCACCGCGTTCCATTGCCTGCAGAACGGGTTCACGACCAAGGCGCCGGGATCCAGCTACGACCGCGTGCGCCAGCGGCTGCTGCAGTTCAGCGACGGCGCGCTCGACCAGACCAGCCAGCGCAACGCGCGCGCGGCGTCCGGGCGGATGGGGCGGTTCCAGAACTGGCTGACGGGCGGGCTGCCCAAGGCCATCGTCAAGAACTCGGCGGGCATGGAAGGGCTGCTGGCGCCTGCGCTGCCCGCCATCGCGTCCTGGCTGCCTGGCGCGCAGCCGACGATGTGGCGCAAGTCGGTCATGCGCAAGATGACCGCCGCCGCCAGCGAGAACGGCATGCTGCCGCGCCGCGACGAAGCCGTGGCATCGCTGCACCGCACCGCCACCGACCTGCGCATCGATCTCCAAGCGCGCGCAGGGGCCGGCGCGCTGCCAGCCGAAACCCTGATGCTCGGGGTGCTGAAGGAGCTGGGGCTGGGCGGGAGCGCGCCGGCCCCTTCGCAGAACACGCTCAAGCACCTGGGCAAGGGCTTTTTCCAGAAAGTGGAGGCCCACCTGGGGGCCGAGGGCCTGGCCGGGCTGCCCTCGGGCCTGGCCGCCGACTGGCAATCGCTGCGCGGCAGCCGCCCCAATGTCGGGCACATCCTGAGGGTGCTGGGAGAGCACACCGATCTGCGCGCGCTGGCCGATGGCACGCTGTCGCCCACGGTGGGCCCCAGCCAGGTCGCCCGGGGCCTGCGCACCGATGCCATCGCCCACGAAGCCATCGGCGGCTTCCACGAGATTGCCGAAGCGGCCAGGGCCGCGGCCGGCGTGGAAGCGCCGCAGACCCGGGCACTGGCCGACCTCATGGTGGTATCGGCCGACCTGCTGGCCAAGGTGAAGCCCGCGGCCGCCTTGCGGTCCCTGCGCATCGACACCTTCGAGGCCATCGAAAGCAAGCTCACCCAGGACTGGCTCAAGACCCTGCCCGAGGGCGAGCGGCCGTCCCGGGAAGAGGCCCTGGACCAGGTGCAGGACGCCTGGCCCGCTTCGGTGCGCAGCGCCTGGTCCCAGATGAAGGAATCGGGCGACGATGCGGGCCGGCTGATGCGCACCCTGGTCGATGCGGCCCTGGCCGTGCCATGGAGCCCGCCCGCGGCCACCACCGGCGCGGCCTCCGGCAGCACCGCTCCCCGCACGGTGGCCGATACCGTGAAAACGGCGGCGCCCGCGCTGCAGGCCCTGCAGCGGGACGTGCACGTGAACCGCTTCGAGCTGTGCGTGTCCGACACCATCACGCTGTTCAACGACCTGCGCGGCCCGGCCGACGCGGCCGAAGTGATGAAATCGCTGTCGCAGCGCATCAGCCTGGGCGAGAAGATCAAGAGCAGCGATGCGCGGCTGGCCCGGCTGGAACTGGGCAAGGCCGTGTCGGTGACCACCGCCACGCCGGAACTCGTGACGCCGATCGCGGGCATCGGCCTGGGGCACGAGCGCTCGATGGACCTGAACATGGTCGGTGCGGCCATGCAGATGCAGATCGCCACGGCGGACTCCAAGAACGCCAACGTGGGGCTCAGCGTGGGCCTGCGGCGCGAGCTGGGGAACCAGGACCACGAGTTCAACCTGGGCGATGACGAAGCAGGCATCGCGCTGCGCTTCGACATGCGCCTGGAGGCCGGCGGCGAAACCTCGCGCACCGAGGGCGTGAGCCTGCGCATGCAGCGCACCGCCTCCCATGAGGACACCTTGCGGCGGCACTTCGCCGATGCGCTCATTGCCATGGCCCACGGGGGCGCCGCATCGTCGGAGGGCGGCCCGGACATGGATCCGCTGGCCCACCTGCTGGAGCACTTTCCTGCGCTGGCCGTGGCGGAGCTGTCCAACACCAAACGCAGCCGCACGTCCGAGATGGCCATCGGCGCCAACGCCATGGTCCGCGCGCGCGGGCCGCGGGACCGCGACGAGCACGACCGCAAGGCCACGCTGCGCGCCATCGGCGTCGACGTGCAGGCGGGGGGTCGCCAGC
>NZ_BAAJYR010000327.1:0-4005 GCF_057546605.1 Acidovorax sp. KPB24-03
CCCGCCACACGGGCCATCGCTGCGCTCGGCCCAGCGTGCGCGGCGCCACGCGCTCGCGCACCAAAGGCCGAGCGAAGCACTGGCCTGTGTGGGCAGTTCGGCTGTTGGGTTCCCTTCTGGCCGTGCCGAGGAGCGCAGCGGCTGGCGGAAAAAGGGCCGCGCGCTGTTTGAGCGCAACGCAGTGGAGCGAGTTTGCGCGGACCCCGCCAGCCGCGAGCACCGCAGGTTGCCCCGGAGCGAAGCGCAGGGGACACGGACAGCAGGGTCGCCTTTCTTTTGGGTACGTTTCTTTGGCGAAGCAAAGAAAAGTACCTCGGCCGCCGGGCCGAGACCCGGCCCCGAAACCCAAACCAGCAAGCTACTATAAAAACAATAGCAGCCAGACCAATGAACACTAGGGCATAAAGCCCAAAAGACATCAAAAACCCATGCTCACCGTCCAAAACCTCCACCAGTACTACGGCGGCTCCCACATCCTGCGCGACGTGAGCCTCACCGCCCCCCCCGGCAAAGTCACCGTCCTCCTCGGCCGCAACGGCGTCGGCAAGACCACCCTGCTCAAGAGCCTCATGGGCCTCGTCCCCATCCAAAGCGGCACCATCACCTGGGAAGGCCACCCCATCCAGTCCAGGACCCCCTACGACCGCGCCCGCGCCGGCATCGGCTTCGTCCCGCAGGGCCGCGAGATCTTCGGCCGCCTCACCGTCGAGGAAAACCTGCGCATGGGCCTGGCCTACAAGAGCGGCTCCACCCCCGTGCCGCCCCATCTGTACGAACTCTTTCCGGTGCTCAAGCAGATGCTCGGCCGCCGCGGCGGCGACCTGTCGGGCGGGCAGCAGCAGCAGCTCGCCATCGCGCGGGCGCTGGCGCCCAGCCCGCGCCTGCTGATCCTGGACGAGCCCACCGAAGGCATCCAGCCCAGCATCATCAAGGACATCGGCCGCGTCATCCGCCAGCTGGCCGACCACGGGCTGGACGGGCATCCGGTGTCCATCCTGCTGTGCGAGCAGTACTACGACTTCGCCGAGGAGCTGGCCGACGAGTACCTCGTGATGGAGCGCGGCGAAGTCATCGCCCGGGGCCCGGGCAGCGAGATGCAGGCCAAGGGCATCCGCCACCTCGTGGCGATCTGAACCCGCGCCCTAAGCCGGCTGCGCCGTGGCCGCCCCGGCATCCCCCGGCGGCGAAACCAGCCCCTCCACCAGGAGCTGCGTGAACGTGTCGTGCAGGGGCGATGCCGCTGCCTGGGCCACCGTGGCGATGCCCAGCTGGTAGGCGATGCGGGGGCGGAACGGGCGCGAGGCGATCGCACCGTGCGGGCAGTGCTGCGCCAGCAGGGCGTTCACGATGGAAACGCCCAGCCCCTGGGCCACGTGGGCGCAGGCCTCGCTGATGGAGTGCACCTCCAGGGCCACGCGCGGCTGCACCCGCCGCTGGCGAAACGCCATGTCGATGTCGTGGCGTATCTGCCGCTGCCGGCCCAGCAGGATCAGGCTGGCGTCGATCAGGTCGGTGGCGCCGACCTCGTTCAGGTGTTCCAGCGGGTGGCCCTTGGGCATGATGCACACGGCCTCGGAGTCGAGGCGGGCGCGGGTGGCGAGCCCGGGCATTTCCATGGGCAGCCGCACCAGCCCGATGTCCGCATCGCGGCTGAGCAGTGCGCGCTCCGCGTCGTTGTACGAGCCCGACAGCACTTCCAGCACCACATCGGGATGGGCCTGCATGAAGCGCCGGGCCAGCACGGGCATGAGCGTGGTCGCCAGGGTGCTGGGCACGGCCACCTTGAGCAGCCGGCGCTTGAAGCCGCCCAGGCGCAACTGCTCGGCATGGCGGCGAAAGCACTGGGCCGAGTCCATCAGGCCCTGGGCGTCGTGCAGCAGCGCGTGGGCTTCGGCGGTGGGGCTCAGGCGGCCTTTCTCGCGCACGAACAGGCGCAGGGCCAGGTCCTCCTCCAGCTGGGTCAGCAGCCGGCTGATGGCGGGCTGCGACAGGCCCAGGCGCTCGGCCGCGCCGGTGGTGGAGCCGCTGAGCATGATGGCGTGGAAGGCTTCGAGTTGCTTGAAGTTCATGGGCATGGAACGGTGCGCCGACCCCCGGGATGCGCGCGCCAGCCAAAGGGCGCGCGGGGCCGTCCCGCATCTTTGCACCGGTCGCGGCCCGGCGCAAACATGCGGTCCGCTGCATAGGGTCATCCGCCTTTGTCATAGCGTTGTGGCGAAGGATCCCGCTCCACAGAATCGGCAGCGTCATTCGCCAACACCGGCACGACGCCACCCCAAGGAGCAAGACGTTATGAGGCCCCCATTTCCCTTCGCACTGGCTGCCAGCGGCCTGTTCTTATCGGCCGCGCCGCCCGCTTGGGCGCAGGACCTGCAGGCGTACGGCCAGGTGCGACTGAGCATCAACCATGTCAAGACCGGCAATGCGGGCTCGGTGACGGAAGAGCGCGACAACGCGTCGCGCCTGGGCTTTCGGGGCAAGGAGGACCTGGGCGACGGCATGGCCGCCCTGTTCGGCGTGGAGATGGGGCTGGACGCGGACACCGGAGCCGCCACCACGCCCGCCTACCGCAACAGCTACGTGGCATTGCGCGGCAGCGCGGGGACGGTGGCGCTGGGCCGGCTGGATTCCGCCAATCCGACCGGATCGCCCCTGTATTCGCAGGTCACGCGCATCACCTCGTTCGCCGCCAACGACGCCGGGGCCACGGCCATCGGCACGTCGATTCTCAATGCACGCAACCGCACCTCGAACGCGGTGGGCTACCAGAGCCCCACGTGGGGCGGCGTCAACGTGCGGGCCCGCTACTACCTGCGCGGCGACACCCGGACGCCCGATCAGGAAAACGGCGCCAAGTCGCTCGACCTGGGGCTGAACTACGCGGCCGGGCCCTGGTCGGCGGGCATCGGCTACGGCCGGGACACGCGCCCGGGTGGCCTGCTGGCCAACGAGTTTTCGAGCAAGTGGCAGGTGGCGGTGCGCTACGACTTCGGTGCCATCGAGCCCTATGTGCTGCTGGGCCGCGATGCGTATGCGAAGGCCTCGGCCACCGCGCGCACCGATGTCGATTACTGGCTGGTGGGCAGCCGGTTCTCCGCCGGCCCGCACGCGCTGGTGGTCAACGCGATGCAGCGGGACGTGCAGGCCTCCGTGCGGGGCCTTCGCAAGCGCCAGCAGGTGGCGTATACGTATGCGCTGTCCAAGCGCACGGAGTTGCAGGCGTTCATCGACCGCGACGGAATCGATTCGAGCCGCAGCAATGTGGCGGTGCGCGCCGTGGGCGCAGGAGTGCGACATGATTTCTAACGCAAGCTGTGCGGCCCTGCGGGCCTTCCTTTCGCGCCCCGTTTCCGGGCACCGGGTCCGGCCGTTGCTGGCGGCCGGTCTGGCGGGCCTGGCCCTGTGGGGGGCGGGCGCCCATGCGGCGCCGGCCGCCGAGTTTCCCGACAAGCCGGTGCGCATCGTGATTCCGTTCCCGGCGGGTGCCGCGGCCGACACGGCCATGCGGGTGGTGGCACGCAAGATGTCGGAGCAGTGGCGCCAGCCGGTCATCATCGACAACCGGCCCGGGGCGGCCGGCTTCCAGGCGGTCGCATCGGCACCGCCCGACGGCCACACGCTGCTGATGGGGGCGGGCTCGGGCATGGTGACGGCACCGCTGCTGTCCAGCAAGCTCACGTACAACCCGTCGCGCGACTTCGTGCCCGTGGGGCGGGTGGTGGTCAACGTGCCCATCCTCACCACGCACCCGAGCCTCAAGGTCCGCACGGTGCAGGAACTCATCGCGCTGGCCCGCAAGGACCCCGGCGCGCTCAACTACAGCACCAGCGGCAACGGCAGCCCGGGGCACCTGTCGATGGAGTTGTTCCAGGCCGCCACGGGCACGCGCATGGTGCAGATCCCGTACAAGGGGGGGGGCCCCGCCGTGAACGAACTGGCGGGCGGGTACGTGCAGCTGGGCATCAACGCCGTTCCCAGCGTGGCGGCGCAGATCAAGGCCGGCAA
>NZ_BAAJYR010000328.1:0-3997 GCF_057546605.1 Acidovorax sp. KPB24-03
TGGCTGGTGCGCCGCGAAGGCTCGCGCGCGCTCGCCATCACCCCACCCGGGGCCCGCCCGGCCCTGCAGGGCTGGCTGGGCACCGCGCGCTGGAGCGGCGTGGTGCAAGCGCCATCGCCCGGCGCCTGAAACGACGAAGGCCCTCCCTGGCCTGCAGCGGCAGCCGCCCGGCCCGCCGCGCTGCCCCGTCGGCGAAGCACCCATCGGCCCGCTGTCGGCCAACGCGCATGGCCATTAGGCGCTCCATCCGACAGGGCCTGCACGGCCCCCAGCCGCGTAATCGGGGGCCACGCCCCATTGCCCGCCGAGCCCCGCATGCCACCCCCTTTGATCGATCGATTCCGACACCGCCATCCACTGCGCGCCCGCCCTGGCTTCCTGGAGCGGGCCGCTGCCCCGCACCGCCACAGGCCCGCGTTGAAAGCGGTCGATGTCCGATAAGCCGTCGCCCCCCTCCCGAGACCTGGCCACGCCAGCCAGCAGCGCCTCCCCCGATGCAGGGCAGGATCCTCCGCCGTCCGGCGGCTGGGGCTCCGTCAGAGCGGTCGCCGGCACCTTGCTGCGCGATCGCCCGGGCGTCACGGTGATCAAGGCGCTGGCCCTGCAGAACAAGCACGACGGTTTCACCTGCTCCAGCTGCGCCTGGGCCAAGCCGCTGCATCCGCATCCCGCCGAGTTCTGCGAGAACGGCGCGAAGGCGACGTCATGGGAGCTGACGGACCGGCGCCTGGACGCCGCCTTCTTCGAGGCCCACCCCTTGGCGGAACTCGCCGGCTGGACCGACCACGCGCTGGAAGCGGGCGGGCGGCTGACGGTTCCTCTGCGCTACGACGCCGGCCGGGACCGGTATGTCGAGGTCTCCTGGCAGGAGGCCTTCGACGGCATCGGCCGGGAACTGAAAGCGCTGCAGCCCGATGCGGTGGTGTTCTACGCGTCGGGCCGGGCGTCGCTGGAGACGTCGTACCTGTGGCAACTCTTCGCCCGGCTGTATGGGACCAACAACCTGCCCGACAGTTCGAACATGTGCCACGAGAGCACATCGGTCGGCCTCAAGCAGTCCATCGGGTCGCCGGTGGGCACGGTGGACCTGGACGACTTCGACCAGTGCGACGCCATCTTCTTCTTCGGCCAGAACGTCGGCGTGTCCAGTCCGCGCATGCTGCATCCCCTGCAGGATGCGCGGCGCCGGGGCGTGCCCATCGTGACCTTCAATCCGCTGCGCGAGAGCGGCCTGGTGGCGTTCAACAACCCCCAGTCACCGGTGGACATGCTCACGCCGGGCAGCACCGCCATCAGCACGCAGTACCTGCAGGTCCGGCCCGGGGGCGACATCGCCGCGCTGACCGGCCTGTGCAAGTTCGTGATCGAGGCGGACGACGCCGCGCTGGCATCGGGCGGCCCCCGCGCCATCGATGCCCGGTTCGTCGCCGAGCACACGCAGGGCTACGACGAACTCGCGCAGGCGATGCGCGCCGCCCCGTGGGCCGACATCGAAAGCGACTCCGGCTTGTCCCGCTCGGCGCTGGAGGAGGCCGCACGCACCTACCTTGCGGCCGAACGCGTCATCGGCATCTACGGCATGGGGCTCACGCAGCACCGCGAGGGCGTGCTGAACGTGCAGATGCTCGCCAACCTGCTGCTGCTGCGCGGCAACGTGGGCAAGCCCGGTGCCGGGCTGTGCCCGGTGCGCGGGCATTCCAACGTGCAGGGGCAGCGCACGGTGGGTATCACCGAGAAGCCGGAGCTCGCCCCGCTGGACCAGCTGGCCTCGCAGTTCCAGTTCGAGCCCCCGCGCAAGAAGGGCCTGGATACCGTCGCCGCCTGCCGGGGCATCCTGGACGGTTCGGTGCGGGCGTTCCTCGGCCTCGGCGGCAATTTCGTGCGCGCGGTGCCCGAGACGGCGCTCATCGAGGCCGCGTGGCGCCGGATGCGGCTGACCGTTCAGATCGCGACCAAGCTCAACCGCAGCCACGTGATGCATGGCGAGGTGGCCTACCTGCTGCCGTGCCTGGGCCGTGTGGAGATCGACCGGCAGGCCAGCGGCGAGCAAACGGTGTCGACCGAGGATTCGACAGGTTTCATGCACCCCTCCCGTGGCGTGGCCGAGCCGGCGGCCGCGACGCTGCGCTCCGAGCTGTCGATCGTGGCGGGCATCGCGCAGGCCACCCTCGCGCCGAACGCCTGCGTTCCGTGGGCCGGGTGGACCGACGACTACGCCCGCGTGCGGGACGCCATCGCGCTGACCTTCCCCAGGATCTTCCACGACTTCAACCGCCGGTTGGCCGTCCCGGGCGGCTTCGCGCGGCCCATCGCGGCCCGCCATCGGGTGTGGGAGACCGACAGCGGCAGGGCCGCTTTCGTCGCGCCCGGCGGCCTGCAGGCCGATCCGGACCAGGTGCCCACGCCCGTGGACGGCGAGGTGCTGCGCCTTTTCACGATCCGCAGCGACGACCAGTTCAACACCACCATCTACAGCCTGAACGACCGCTTTCGCCGGATCGAGGGCACGCGCCAGGTGCTGTTGATGAATGCCCACGACATCGAGCGGCTCGGCTTGCAGGCCGGCGCCCGCGTGACGGCGCGCACGCAGTGGCGCCAGGACGACGTGCGCCGCGAGGTGTCCGGACTGACCGTCGTGGCCTACGACCTGCCGCGCGGTGCCGTGGCGGGCTACTACCCCGAACTCAATCCGTTGATGCCCCTGGACCACCACGCCAGGGAAAGCCACGTTCCCGCCGCCAAGTCCATTCCCATCCGCCTGTTCCCAGGCTGATGCGCCCGCCCCCACCCTCTCACTGCCAAGGACCCGCCATGCGCCAAGACCCCGCCAGCCAGTCGCCCGTTCGCTACCACCCTGCCGTCGAGCAGGCCGATCCCGACGAGCCGCAGGTTTTCGCCGACCTGGACCAGACGCTCGCCAAGATCCGCGAGACGACGTTCGAGCACAGCGGCCACGCGCGCCGCAGCGTCCATGCCAAGGCGCACGGCGTGCTGCGGGCGCAATTGACGGTGCTGCCGGACTTGCCCGAGCCGCTCGCCCAGGGGCTGTTCGCCCGGCCCGGCACGTACGACGCCATTCTGCGGTTCTCCACCAACCCGGGCGACGTGCTGGACGACAAGGTGTCCCTGCCCCGGGGCCTGGGCTTGAAGGTCCTCGGCGTCGAGGGCGCGCGGCTCCCGGGTTCGGAGTCCGACACCACCCAGAACTTCGTCTTTGCGGACAGCCCGGTCTTCGCCGCGCCCACGGCCCGGAAATTCCTGAGCAACCTCAAGCCCCTGGCGGCCACGACCGATGTGGCGGAGGGGGCCAAGAAAGCGCTGTCGGCCACCCTGCAGGTGGCGGAGAGGGTCGTCGAGGCCTTCGGCGGCAAGAGCGGCAAGCTGATCTCGCTGGGCGGGCATGCCCCGACGCACGTGCTGGGCGCCACCTTTTTCTCGGGTGCGGCCTTGCGGCACGGCCAATACATCGCCAAGCTGTCGCTGGCGCCGGCATCGGACGCCTTGAAGGCGCTGGTGGATCAGAAGGTCGATCTCGACGGCCGGCCCGATGGCCTGCGCGAGGAGGTGGTCCGCTTCATGGCGGTGAACCCCGCGCAGTGGGACCTGCGGGTGCAGCTGTGCACCGACCTGGACTCGATGCCGGTCGAAGACGCGTCCGTGGAGTGGCCGCAGGAACAGAGCCCCTACATCACCGTGGCCCGGCTGGTGGCGCAGCCGCAGACCGCGTGGAGCGAGGCCGTGGCCGCCGTGTCGGAAGACGGCCTCTTCTTCAGCCCCTGGCGCGGTCTGGCGGACCACCAGCCCCTGGGCAACGTGATGCGCGCCCGCAAGCTGGCATACGAACGCTCGGCGCAGTTCCGCGCGGACCGCAACCAGACGCCCGTGCGCGAACCGAGCGAGATTCCGCCGTCCATCGGGCGTGCATGACCGCAGGCCCTGGCCTCGTGCCGGGGCCCGGGCTGGCGCCGGTGCCCGTGCCGGCGGGGCTCAGCCATCA
>NZ_BAAJYR010000329.1:0-3974 GCF_057546605.1 Acidovorax sp. KPB24-03
CGGCGCGCCGCCCGCGCAGCCGGCCAGCAGGCCCACGAAGGCCAGGGCCGCCAGGCAGCGGGCGAAGCGGGCGAGCGCGTTCATGCCTCGCCCCCCAGGTGCTTGCCCAGGATGCCGGCCAGCTCGAACATGGTGACCTGGTCCTTGCCGAACACGGGGCGCAGCTTGGCGTCGGCGTTGATGGCGCGTTTGTTGGTGGCGTCCTGCAGGCCGTTGGCCTTGATGTAGTCCCACATCTTCTTCACGGCCTCGGGCCGGGCAACCGGTTCCGGCCCGATCACCGCCGCCAGGGCGGCACTCGGGGCCTTGCCGGCCGCGGGCTTGCGCGGCGCCTTGGGTGCGGCCGGGGCCTTCTTGGCGGCGCCTTGGCAGCGGTCTTGGCGGCAGGCTTTGCCGCCTTCTTGGCCGCGGCCGACGTCTTGGCGGCCGCGCCTGCGCCGGCCTTTGCAGCGAAGGTCTTGCGCGGGGGGAATTTGCTCTCGCGCTGCTCGAACTCGAAGTTCACCTTGCCCGCCTCCTTGTCCCAGGCGAGGAACGCCTTGAACGCCCGGCGCGTGCGCATGCTCACGAACTTGTCGAGCAGATCGGTCTTGCCAGTGGCCAGCAGCTTGCTCATCTGCGCGCGCTCCACGGGCTGCTGCAGGATGATCTTGCCGCTCTTGAAGGTGCAGCTGGGCGTGGGCTGCGCCGCCGTGGGCACGGCCTTGCTGCACACGTAGTTGCTGCCGTGCTCGTACACGGGCGCGCCGCACACCGGGCAGGCGCCCAGGCTTTCCTGGTCCGAGAAATCGACCAGCTCGCCCGATTCCTCGGCGTTCTTGTCGTCGCCGAAATCGAACTCCAGCTTGTAGTTGTGCGCCTCGTCGTCGTAGACGATGCCCACCTCGGCCGTGAAGGGCCAGCCGGCCTTGGAGCGAAAACCCTCCAGCGGGCCGATCTTCTTGTCGCGCAGCAGCTGGTCGGCCTCGGCGGTCTCGAAGGTGCGGCCGGCCGGCGACTTGCCGAACGAGAAGCCGCAGGCGTCCGAGCCGTCGCCGGCCTTGCCCACGCAGGCGTAGCGGCGGTAGTTCTCCTTGACCACGCCGCCGCAGTTGGGGCACGGCGCCGAGAGCGTGGCGTAGTCGCCGGGAATGGTGTCGCGGTCGTATTCCTTGGCCTTCTTGACCATGCGCTCGGTCATCCGGGCGATGTCGGCCATGAAGGCCTCGCGGCTGAGCAGGCCCTTTTCCATCTGCGAGAGCTTGAACTCCCAGTCGCCCGTGAGGTCGGCGCGGCACAGTTCCTCGACCTCCAGCCCGCGCAGCAAGGTCATGAGCTGGAAGGCCTTGGCCGTGGGGATCAGCTCGCGGCCCTCGCGCAGCATGTACTTTTCGGTCAGCAGCCCTTCGATGATGGCCGCGCGCGTGGCCGGGGTGCCCAGGCCCTTTTCCTGCATGGCCGAGCGCAGCTCCTCATCGTCGATCTGCTTGCCCGCGCTTTCCATGGCGCCCAGCAGCGTGGCTTCGGAGTAGCGCGCGGGCGGCTTGGTCTTGAGGCCCTTGGGCTCCACGAAGTCGGTGCGCACCATCTCGCCGGGCTGCACGGGCACGAGGTTCTGGCCCTTGTCGCCTTCCTTGGCGCCCTCCACCTCGTCGGCGGCCTCCTTGCCGTAGATGGCCAGCCAGCCGGGCCGCACCAGCACCTTGCCCTCGGTCTTGAAATGGTGGTTGACCACTTGGCTCACCCGCGTGGTGACCATGTATTCGGCACTCGGGAAGAACACCGCCATGAAGCGGCGCACCACCAGGTCGTACAGCTTCTGCTCGGCCTCGGACAGCCCGCTCGGGGCCTGCAGCGTGGGGATGATGGCGAAGTGATCGCTGACCTTGCTGTTGTCGAAGATGCGCTTGTTGGGCTTCACATAGTTGCCGTCCAGCGCTTGGCTGGCAAAGGGCGCCAGGTGGCGCATGCCGCTCGTGGCCAGCATGCCGAAGGTATCGCGTGCCACGGGCAGGTAGTCCTCGGGCAGGGCGCGCGAGTCAGTCCGCGGGTAGGTCAGGGCCTTGTGGCGCTCGTACAGGCTTTGCGCCAGGGCCAGCGTGGTCTTGGCGCTGAAGCCGAACTTGCCGTTGGCCTCGCGCTGCAGGCTGGTCAGGTCGAACAGCAGGGGCGAGGACTGCGAGGTGGGCTTGGATTCCTCGGTGACGCTGGCCGCCTTGCCGCGCACCGCATCGGCGATGGCCACGGCGTCGGCATGGTTCCAGATCCGGTCGGCCTTCGCCTCGGGGTCTTCGCTCTTCTTCCACTGGGGGTTGAACCACTTGCCCAGGTACTCGCCCGCCTCGGCATGGAAGCCCGCGTGCACTTCCCAATAGTCGCGGCTCACGAACTTGCGGATCTTTTCCTCGCGCTCGACCACCAGCGACAGCGTGGGCGTCTGCACCCGGCCCACGGTGGTGAGGAAGAACCCGCCGTCGCGCGAGTTGAAGGCCGTCATGGCCCGCGTGCCGTTGATGCCCACCAGCCAGTCGGCCTCGGAGCGGCTGCGCGCGGCGTGGGCCAGGCCCTGCATCTGCTGCTCGGAGCGCAGTGCCTCGAAGCCGTCGCGGATGGCCTGCGGCGTCATCGACTGCAGCCACAGGCGCTTGACCGGCTTGCCCAGTCCCTTGCCGTCGGGCTTGGAGCCGCCGGCGTACTGCTCGATCAGCCGGAAGATCAGCTCACCCTCGCGGCCCGCGTCGCAGGCGTTGATGAGCTGGGTGACGTCCTTGCGCTTGGCCTGCCGCACCACGGCCGACAGGCGGCTCTTGGTCTTGTCCACGGGCTTCAGGTCGAAATACGGCGGGATCACGGGCAGGTGGGCGAAGCTCCACTTGCCGCGCTTGACGTCGAATTCCTCGGGCGCCTGGATCTCCACCAGGTGGCCCACCGCGCTGGTGACCACGTAGCGGTCGTTCTCGAAATGGTCCTCGTGCTTGTCGAACTTGCCCGCCACGGGGGTGAGCGCGCGCACGATGTCCTGGGCCACCGAGGGTTTTTCTGCAATTACCAGTGTCTTGGTCATGTTGTGGGTTTCGCCGTTGAAAGGCGCTTCTACAATCCGCTTCTCACACGCGTACACGCGCACGCGCCTGTGTGCCTATTCAAACTAACAGAGTTTTGCCATGCCCCGCACCGCATCGCCCGCAGCCCCCCCGTCCGCACCGGGGCGCCGCCTCCAGACCCGGCGCTCGGGCGTGCATGGCAAGGGCGTCTTCGCCGTGCAGGATATCGCCGAAGGCGAAGTGCTCATCGAATACACGGGCGAGGTCATCAGCTGGCAGGAGGCCCAGGACCGGCACCCGCACGATCCCGCGCAGCCCAACCATACCTTTTACTTCCACGTGGATGAAGACCACGTGATCGACGCAAAGTTCGGCGGCAATTCATCGCGCTGGATCAACCACAGCTGCGACCCCAACTGCTTCGCCGACGAACAGGACGGCCGGATCTTCATCACCGCCCTGCGCAACATCGCCGCGGGCGACGAGCTGAACTACGACTACGGCCTCATCATCGAAGAGCGCTACACCCCCAAGCTCAAGGCCGAATACCCCTGCTGGTGCGGCAGCGCCAACTGCCGGGGCACGCTGCTGGCGCCCAAGCGCGGCTGGGCGCCGCCGGGCATGGCGCCTGAAAAGCCGGCCAAGGCGGGCAAGGCCGCCAAGGACGCCGAGCGCGGCAAGGCCGTCCGCCAAGCCAACAAGGCATCGCCCGCCACCGAAACCGCCACGCCGCCCCCACCGGGCCGCAAGGCGCGGAGCCCCCGCCGGTGACCGGCCGCTCCCCCGACGCCCCATCCGCTGGCCCGCCGAGGCCATCTGGGAAGCCGTGGCCCCCGTGCTGCCGGGCTTCACCGTGGAGGTGCTGCCGAGCGTCGACTCCACCAACACCGAACTCATGCGCCGCGCCCGCGCGGGCCTGGCCGAGCCCACCCTGCTCGTGGCCGAACTGCA
>NZ_BAAJYR010000330.1:0-3972 GCF_057546605.1 Acidovorax sp. KPB24-03
ATCCGCGCCACAGCCAGGCCGCGATGGCCGCCAGCACGCCCAGCTGCAGCACCAGCGCGCCGCCGTAGCCCAGGTGCGCCGGCAGCCACACGACCGGTGCGTCGGCCACGCTGGCGCTGTACAGCGGGTTCCAGGTGCGAAACCCCAGGATGAACCCGCCGGCCGATCCGATCAGGGCGAAAGGCGCGACGGGCGAGCCTTCCGCCAGCCGGTACCAGTGCGCGCTGATGCACGAGCCCGACACCACCATGCCGGCGCCGAACGCCAGGCCCGCGGCCACCAGGGCCAGGCTCACTGGGCCGATGTGCATGTCCGCCGGCAATTGCCCGGCCATGGGCACCGGCACCCAGCTGCCCAGCACGACGGTGTAGCCCACCGTGCCCACGGCCAGCGCCAGGACCAGGGCCAGCAGGCCGCGCGGGTTGCCGTCGGCGAACCAGTCGCGGGCATGGCAATAAAAGCAAAAGCGCGACCGCTGCAGCACCACGCCCAGCACGGCGCCCACCGCCAATGAGAAAGCCAGCGTGCGCCCGCCCGGCTGGCCCTGCAGCGCCAAGGCGGCAACCCCCACCGCGGCCAGCAGTCCCCATGACAACAGTCCCGCAACGCGCATGGCCAAAACCTCCGGACAAAAAAAAAGCCCGCACGCGGCGGGCTTGAAAAGAGACCCCCTACTGACAAACTGTTTTGGCCCGGCGCTACTTGGCGGCCCAGAGGGTGCCGGACGGGTTGGTGATGGGCACGCCCACGGCGTTGCCGTATTCGGTCCACGAACCGTCGTAGTTGCGCACCTCGTAGCCCAGGATCTTGCTCAGCGCGAACCAGGTGTGGCTGGAGCGCTCGCCGATGCGGCAGTACGTGATGATCGGCTTGCTGCCGTCGATGCCCGCGGCGGCGTAAAGCTTCTTCAGTTCTTCGGCCGATTTGAACGTGCCGTCTTCGCGCACCGCCTGGCCCCACGGCACATTGGCCGCGCCGGGAATGTGGCCCGCGCGGACCGACAGCTCGGGCACGCCGGCCGGGGCGAAGACCTTGCCGGTGTATTCGTCCGCCGAGCGGATGTCCACCAGCCGGGCATCGCTGCGCCCTTCGGCCACCGCCAGCGCGTCGGACAGCCGGGCTCGCAGCTGGGTGTTGACGCTGGCGACGCGGTAGTTGGTGGCCACGGGTTCGGGCACCCGGTTGTTCAGCGGCCGGTTCTCGGCCTCCCATTTCTTGCGGCCGCCGTCCAGCAGCTTCACGTCCTTGACGCCGTAGATGTCGAACACCCAGGCGCCCCAGGCAGCGAACCAGTTGCTGGTGTCGCCGTAGAGCACCACCGTGTTGTCCGGTGCCACGCCGGCCTTGGACAGCAGCGCCTCGAATGCCTCCTTGCCCACGATGTCGCGGCGCACCTTGTCGTTCAGGTCGGAATGCCAGGAGAAGTTGACCGCGCCGGGCACGTGGCTGCGCTCGTACAGGCCGGGGTTCACGCTGACCTCGATCACGCGGACCTTGGCGTTGTCCAGGTTCTGCGCGAGCCAGTCGGTGGTGACCAGCGGACCCTGCGGTACCGGCGTGGCCGCGAAGGCGGTGCCGCACAGCGCGATGGCCGCGCCCAATGCCAGGGCATACAGGCCGTCGCGCCATGTCGGGAGGTGGCGTTGAAATCGCAGTGCTGCAGTCGTCATCCCTCGTCCTTTCGCTGGAGTGCCCACTGCGCCGTGCGGTGGGCTTGGAGCGAATCTATCGGGGCCGATGCGCTGGCCCAAGCGACAAGAACGCGTTTGGATATGCGCAAAACGGCAGGCCGGACAACAGAGGCGGTGCGTGGGCGCCATCCCATCGTGCCGCATGCGCACCGCTATGCTCGACGGCATGACCCACGCCCTTTTCCGCACCGCCATGGCCCCACGCACCCTGCCCCGTTCCGCAGGCCCGGCCACCGGGCCGCGGCTCGGCTGGCACGGGGCCGTGACGGTGCTGGCGGGCTTGTGGCTGGCGAGCGCTGCCGTCACCGGCGAGGCCGCCGAGGATCGGCACCTGGGTCAGGAGCATGGCTGCATGGCCTGCCACGGCATGGTCCGCAAGCAGGTGGGGCCGGGGTTCGCCCAGATCGCCGAGCGCTACCGCAAAGACCCGCAGGCGCCGGCCCGGCTGGCCGGCAAGATCCGCAACGGCAGCGTCGGCACCTGGGGCCGCGTAATCATGCCGCGCCAGGCCCGCATCACCGAGCCCGAGGCGCGGGCCCTCGCGCTGTGGGTGTTGTCGCAGCCTGCCCCGCCGCCTTGAGCGCTGGCTGGCCCTCTTTCGCCCGGCTCAGGGCGCGGGCGCCTTCATGGCGGCTTCCACCGCCTCGCGCGTGAGGGTCGGCACGAAGCTCTCGATGAAGCGGTAGGCATAGCCGCGCATCCAGCTGCCGCGCCGCAGGCCCAGGCGGGTCAGGTTGACCTCGAAGAGGTGGCGCGCGTCCAGCATGCGCAGGTGGCGGTCGCGGTCGGGGTCCACTGCGATGGAGGCGACGATCCCCACGCCCATGCCCAGTTCCACGTAGGTCTTGATCACATCGGCATCCATGGCGGTCAGCACCACGTCGGGGGTCAGGCCCTCGCGCGAGAAGGCCTCGTCGATGTGCGCACGGCCGGTGTAGCCCAGCTCGTAGGTGATGATCGGAAAGCGCGCCAGTTGCTGCAGCGTGACGGGCTCGGCCTGGTCCAGCAGCGCATGCCCCGGCGGCACCACGATGCTGTGGGACCACCGGTAGCACGGCAGCGTGACCAGGCTGTCGTAACCGGCCAGCGCCTCGGTGGCCACGCCGATGTCGGCCTCGCCGGACAGCAGCATTTCGGCCACCTGGCGGGGCGAGCCCTGGTGCAGGTGCAGCGACACGTGGGGGTACAGCGCCCGGAAGTCGCGCACCACCTGGGGCAAGGCGTAGCGCGCCTGGGAATGCGTGGCCGCCACGGACAGGCGCCCTTCCTGCGCGGCGCTGAAGTCCAGGCCGGCGCGCTTGAGGTTCTCGGCCTCCAGAAGCAGCCGCTCGACGATGGGCAGCAGCGTGGCGCCGGGGGGCGTGAGCCCGGTGAGGCGCTTGCCCGCGCGGGCGAAGATTTCAAGGCCCAGCTCTTCCTCCAGCTCGCGGATCTGGCGGCTCACGCCGGGTTGCGAGGTGTAGAGCATGGCGGCCACCTCGGTCAGGTTGAAGCCGCAGCGCACGGCCTCCCGCACGGAGCGCAGTTGCTGAAAGTTCATGCGCCGCCCCTTGCGGGCCAGGCGTCAGCCGATCGTGGAAGGCCTGGGGAAATGTCGGTTGCCACGGAGAGCGGTCGGATCACGGAAAACACCTTTCAGGGAAGCTGCCGCGATCTTAGGAGTCGGCCCTTCAAACCAGAAAGAATATATTTCCATGACTTAGGATCAAAAACATCTGATGATCCATGTCAGTCCGCCACCCGACGCCGCAGCAGCGCCATCACGAACACGGCGCCGATGCCCGCCGTGACGATGCCCACCGGCAATTCCTGCGAGCCCAGCAGCGTGCGTGCCACCAGATCGCTCGCCAGCAGCAATGCGCCCCCCATCACCCCGGCCAACGGCAGGAACGCGGCATGCAGGGGCCCCGACAGCCGCCGCGCCAGATGCGGCACCATCAGGCCGACGAAGCCGATCACCCCGGCCAGCGCCACGCAGCAGGCCGTCGCCACTGCGGCCACCACGAAGGCCTGCATGCGCAGCCGCTCGGGCGCGATGCCCAGGCTGTGGGCGGTGTCGTCGCCGGCCAGCAGCGCATCCAGTGCGCGGTGGCGGCGCCAGACGAACACCAGGGGCACGGCCAGCCCCAGGCATGCCAGCCACAGGTTGTCCCACCGCGCCAGCCCCAGGCCGCCGAGCGACCAGAACACCACGGCATGCGCCGCGCGCTGATCGCCCGCAAAGACCAGCCCGTGCGTCAGCGCGCCGAACAGAAACGACACCGCCAACCCGGCCAGCACC
>NZ_BAAJYR010000331.1:0-3965 GCF_057546605.1 Acidovorax sp. KPB24-03
ACGCCGTGCCCTGGCCGGCCCAGGGTCTGTTCACCACGCGGTCCATCCGCCACGTGAGCGACCTGCGCGGCGCCAAGATGCGCAGCTACAGCCCCAGCACCGTGCGCATCGCCCAGCTGATGGGCGCCACGCCGGTGGACGTGCCCACCAAGGGCATCAACCAGGCCGTGCTGGACCGGCAGATCGACACGCTCTTCACCTCGCCCGTCACGGGCGTGGAGAACAAGGTGTGGGATCTGCCCATCAAATACTTCTACAACGTGCATGCCTGGTATCCCAAGAACCTCGTGCTGGTCAACAAGGCCCAGTGGCTGGCCCTGCCCGAAGGCACGCGCAAGATCGTCGAGGAGGCCGCCGCCCAGGCCCAGGTGCGGGGGTGGAACGCCAGCAGCGCCGCGTCCACCGCCTCCATCGCCGAGCTGGCGCGCAACGGCATCAAGGTGGAGACGCCCGACTTCGAGCTGCGCCGCGAGCTGCGGCGACTGGGCGAGCAGTTCTCGCTCGAATACATCCGCGACACCGGCGCCGACGGCAACCGCATGATGATTCCGTACTTCTCCGGCGAGAATGCCGCTGCCGCCAAGACCCGGTGAACGCCCTGCCGGCGTGGCGGCGCCCGATCAATCCGATCCATCCACCGTTCTTGCAAGGGATGCCCGCCATGACCAGCGTCTACGACTTCGAGGCCCGGCAGATGAACGGCCAGACCGTGCCCCTGCGGCAGTACGCGGGGCAGCTGCTGCTCATCGTCAACACGGCCAGCGCCTGCGGCTTCACGCCGCAGTTCGCCGGGCTGGAGGCCCTGCACCAGCAATACGGCCCCAAGGGGCTGGCCGTGCTGGGGTTTCCCTGCAACCAGTTCGGCCGCCAGGACCCGGGCAGCAACGACGAGATCGCCAGCTTCTGCCAGCTCAACTACGGTGTGAGCTTTCCGATGATGGCCAAGATCGACGTGAACGGCGCCGACGCCGACCCGCTGTACCGCTGGCTCAAGGCCGAGGCCCCGGGCCTGCTGGGCACCCAGGCGATCAAGTGGAACTTCACCAAGTTCCTCATCGGCCGGGACGGGCAGGTGCTGCGCCGCTACGGCCCGCGCGACACGCCGCAGTCCATGGCGCCGGACATCGCCGCCGCGCTGGCCGGCTGATGGACCGAGCGATCGGCGGGCCGATGCCTTCCTAGCGGCCCTGCGGCTGCGGATCGCCGCGCACCACGAAGTGCCTGGAGAACCCCAGCGCCCGCGTGACGCCCCGGGGCTCCGAGACCAGCGGCATGCGAAAGCCCGGGCTGGGCAAAATCTCCACGCTCCAGTCGGTGTCACCGATGAAGCGGAACCGCACGGTGTGCTCGCCCTCCAGCCCGATCAGCGAAAAACTCCCCGTGGTGTAGGCCCCGCCGATGGTGGCCGCGTCCAGCGGCTGCCACTGGCCATCGAACAGCGTGATGTGCAGCAGGTCTTCCTGCGGCACATCGTCGGTGGTGAACAGCAGGTGAAAGCCCCGGCACTCGAAGGCCGCCTCCAGCACCAACCCGTCCACGCGGGCCTGCAGGGGCAGGCCGCCCTGCACGACCCGGCTTTGCATCGGGGCATCGCCGCCCTCGGCGGGCAAGGGTCCCAGGGAAATGTCAGCGGGGGTGAGGATGCGCATCGCTGGCCCGCCGCTCACCACAGGAAATCCACGCCGAAAGCCGCCAGCGCGCCGCCCACGAACGCCCCGACGGTCACGCACACTGGCGCGCCGGGCCCGCAGGCCAGACCCGCCAGCGCGCCCCCGGCGATGCCGCCGCCGATCCCCGCCCCGGTCACGGCAAGCTCCTTGCCCGCCGCGGCGGCCTTGTCGTTGGCCGTCGCCACGTTGTAGACCGACAGCGCAATGGACAGCACGATCAGCCCCCGGCCCGCGCGCGACAGGCCGCGCATGGTCTGCGTGACCTTGGGGTTGGAACGGCCGGCGGACTGGACGATCTCGCCGTACACCGCGTTCTGCTGCGCCGCGGTGAGCCGGTCGAACTGCACGGTGGGACCATGGATCTGCTGGGCCTTGCGGGCGATGAGTTCGTTGAGCGTCTTGCCCTCGGCCTTCAGGCTCTGCGCCATGGCGCGCCCAACCGGCGTGCTGCGCCCGCGGATGATCTCCATGATGGTGTTGCGCGCCACCTGGGCCTGCTCGGCCGCCTGGGCCCAGGTGATGCGGCCGCTCATCGCCTCGAACTGCAGGTCGTTGGCCATGGCCTGGATCTGCCGGGTGTAGGCCAGCCGGGCCGAGGCATCCAGCGAGAGATGCGCCCCGGCGTTGGCGATCTCCGCCTTCAGGGCCTGGATGGCCGAGTCGAAGGCGGCGCGGTCTTTCGGATCGTCGTTCTGCATGCGTTGTGGTCTCCTCGTCTGGATGGGAAACGGCGCTGTTTTGCGTTGTGGCTGCCGGCCGCGCAGCGGGGGCTGCGCCGCGAGGCCTGGATTTTTTGCGCACCGGTGCATGGCGGCATGCACGCGCCGAAAGTAACCGCCTGAGCGGCACTCGGGCGAAACCATCGGTCAAAGAGGTTTCAATACGTAGAAAAATGTGGAATCTGCGAAAGGGGCGCAACCCCGCACTGCGGCGCCTTTCGTCCCACTCGGGGCGTCCTGTCGAATTGCCACCCCCACCCTTGGGGGATTGGCAAGCCCGTTGAATTTGTATCTATTACGGGTCTTCGCCACCCATTGCATATGCCGGAAGGAACTTTTCGCAGGCCTTGTCCTGCGGCGGTGAAGATCACGCTGAAGGCGGGTGATACGGACTTTTTTTGGAGAAAAAGGCCTGTAGCGCATGATTTCCTAGGGCATATTGCTACAAAAACAGGAGCAAATCCAAAACCGGGTGATGGTGGCAACGGACCGCCTTTCCCGGAAGGTCGCGGATGGCATCCGCCAGCCAGACCCCGCTTTTTTCGCAGAACTGCCGCCCGCCTCGACGGGGCTGGTAGGCATTTCGCGTCGGGCCTGTTGCAGGCCACGGCACCCTGATTCCAATCCAAGGAGGAGCTTCCCGCATGTCCCGTTTCGCAATGACCAAGACACTCGCGCTCTGCGCCGGGGGCCTGATCCTGGCCTCGTCGGCCTGGGCGCAGACCACCACCCCGCCCAGTGCCGAGCCGGAGCCGGGCCTGTGGGCCTTCGACGGCGAGCTAAATGGCCAGCCCGGGCGCAGCCTGCAGATCGATACCGAGCAGGGCCGCGCCCTCATCGTGTCCTACCTGGGCTACCGCGCCGACGGGTCGTCTGTGTTCCTGCAGGCCAGCGGCCTGCGCGGCGGCGACAGCTCGGCCTTCCGGGGCCCCCTGCAGGAGTTCCGCAACGGGCCGCCCGTGATCGGCGGCGGTGCGGGCAATGGCGAAGTGGCGGGCAGCCCGGGCGAGATCCAGCTGGCCTTCGATTCGCCCACCTCCGGCACCGTCACGCTGCCGGGCGACGTGACGCGCCGCATCTCGCGCTTCACGTATGGATCCGCGGTGCAAGGTGGCAGCAGCGGGCAGTACACCCTGCAGACCTATTCCACCCGCCTGTCACAGACGCCCATCGCCTCCTACCGCGTCGAACTGCGCGACGGCAATTTCCTGATGAGCCAGCTGAGCACGTCCGACGGCCGCCTGTGCTCCTACTCGGGCACCTACCAAAAGCGCGGACAGGGCATCGAATCCGACGGCACCGCCAGTTGCGTGGACCCTTCCGGCAACCAGCAGCGCAGTCCGTACCGGATCGAGCAGTTCGCCGTCGACGCTTATGGCCTGGCCACCGGCACGCTGCGCAAGGATGGGATCGAATCCTTCTTCATGGGCGCCTGCCATGCGGGCGCCGTCATTCTCGGCAGCCCGGGCACCTGCGCATGGGGCGCTTCGCCATCCGACATCGTGGTGCAGCCCGGCATCTGGGCCTTCGACGGCGAGTTGAATGGCCGACCGGGCCGCAGCCTGCAGATCGACAC
>NZ_BAAJYR010000332.1:0-3962 GCF_057546605.1 Acidovorax sp. KPB24-03
GCCGATGATGTCCACGATCTTCTTGCTGGAGGCGGTGATGGCCTCCATGGTGTCCACGACCTGCCCCACCACCACGCCGCCGCGCTGCGCCACGGCGCTGGCGGAGTCGGCCAGCTGCGTGGCCTGGCGGGCGGTATCGCCGTTGTTCTTGACGGTGGCCGTGATCTCTTCCATCGAGGCGGCGGTCTGCTGCAGGTTGGAGGCCTGCTCTTCCGTGCGCTGGCTCAGGTCGGCGTTGCCGGTGGCGATCTGCGTGCTGCCGGTGGCGATCGAGTCGCTGCTCTGGCGGACCTGGCCCACCACCTGCGCCAGGCTGTCGCGCATGGCCTTCATGCCCACCAGCAGGCTGGCCTGGTCGCCTGCGCGGGTGCTCACGTCCACGGCGAGGTTGCCCGCGGCGATCTGGCGCACCACCTCGGAGGCGTAGTCCGGTTCGCCGCCGAGCTGCCGCGTGATGGACCGCGTCACCCACACGCCCAGCGCACAGGCCAGCCCGATGGCGAGCAGGGAGCCGGCCACGACGGCGTTGACATTGAAGGCGCGCAGCTGCTCGGCTTCCGCGGAGCGGCGGGCCAGCAGGTCGCTCTCGGCCTTGTCGAGTTCGCCCTGCAGCGCGCGAAAGCCGTCCATGGCCGCCTTGTCCTTGCCCTGGCCGAACTGCACGAGGAAGTCCTGCATGGTCCTGGTGCCTGCCGCCACGTCGCGCCGTGCCTGCATCAAGGCGATCACCACGGTGGTGAATTCGGTGTTGCGGGCCTTCATCCCGTCCAGGCGCTGCTGCTGCGCCGGGTTGTCTGCGGTCAGCTTCTTGACCTCCGTCCAGGCCTGGTCGAACGCCTGGCTGCCGGCTTTCCAGGGCTCCAGGAACCGGTCTTCGCCGCTGAGCAGAAAGCCGCGCGTGCCGGTTTCCATGTTGACCATGCTGTTGAGCAGCGTGTTGGAGCGGTCCAGCACCTGGTAGGTGTGGATGTTCCATTTTTCCGCCTCGGCCAGATGGGCGCTGCTGTACAGGGACGTGGCGGCGACCGCCAGAAAGATACCGATGACGGTACCGAAAGCGATCAGAAGTCGCCGTGAAACGGTCAGGGTGCGGCTCGGGTTCATATCCATCCTTCCGGGTCTGGTGGGGGTGATTTGAAATGTAATAATTCGTATAAATGATAAATTTGAAACTCCGCAACGGGTATCAAAAAATAGTCTGAATTCTCGGAATTTCAGCCCGTGGAAAGAAAAATGGGTGGCATTGAGGATTGGCACCCCTGTACTTATTTGATAAATATGATACTTTTGTGCGCCCATCCATGGGGTGCGATCCAAAGAAAGGCAGCCTGCCGGCCCGGGATCGGATCCCGGACCGGCAGGCTGCGGTGGGTGGGCTCGGGGCTGGGCCGGAAAACGTCAGCCGTCGATCACGCCTGCGGTGCCACGTAGGCGATGAGCCGCCCCATGCGGCGGATCCACTCCGAGGTGACGATGAACTGCGGCTTGTCCCGCTTCACGTAGGGCGGGACCTCCGGCGGGTTGTCGGCCGGGTAGGGCGACGTGTCCCAGGCATCGCCCACGTGCTTGCTGCGGTAGGCGGTGCCGGTGTAGGCCGCCGAGGGCCCGTCGCCCTGGTAGGGGTTGACGACCTCGGGCACGGGCGAGGTCCAGTAGCCCTTGGCGCCCAGTTCGTCCACCAGCGTCTGCGCTTCGCTGTCGGGCACCTTGGGCGTGGCCATGGTGGCGCCCGCGAACAGGTCGGGGAAGTCCACCTCGCGGATCGAGAAATACCGGGGCAGCGCGCGCGTGGCGGTGCCGGCCTTGAGGGGCGAGCGCGCCGCCATGGCGGCCACCGCCGCATCGCTCATGCCATCGAGCTGCCGGTAGGTGGACTCCAGTCCCGCGATGTCGATGGCGCGGCCCGCCGAGTAGTGGCTGACGGTGTTGGCCCAGTCCTTGTCGGCGTAGTAGCCGCCGTTGTGGATGTTGGAGCCGTAGCGGTGCACGTACAGCGGCGCGTTGGTGCCCAGTTCCACGAACGTGGGGTGGGTGCGGCCGCCGCCCAGCAGCGGACTGCCCGCGATGGCCGCCGCCGGCAGCGGGCAGGTCTTGAGCCAGGCGATGGCCTCGGGAATGCGCGCGAGGTAGCGGCGCTCGCCCGTGAGCTGGAAGTAGTTGAACAGCTGGCGGATGTTGGTCTGCGTGGTGTGCGTGGCCAGCGAGCGGGGCTCGTAGCTGCGCGCGCCGGCCGGTGCGCCGGCCGGGCGGCCGCCCATGGGGCGCGACAAGTGCTGCAGGCTCCAGCCGGCCTGCGGGCCGCTTTGCTGCATGAGGCGCATGCACTCCATGGCGCGTGCGATGGGGGCCAGCAGGCGCGTCTCGCCCAGCGCCATCACGCACATCGTGAGGAACTTGATGTTCTCGCCCATCACGTCGTCGTTGAAGGTCACGTGCAGCGTGTAGTCGCCGTCTTCCATGCCCGAATGGGCGCCCGCGGGCACCTGCTCGGGGTGGGGCGAGGGCATGGCGCCGACCGCGCCGGGAAAGTGCGGGAACCGCTGCGGCCAGCCGCCGTTCGCCACGCCGTATTCGGGGCCGAACTGCGCGTTGAGCACGAAGTCGATGGCCTTTTGCAGCGGCGCGAGAAAGCGCACGTCGCGCTTTTCCACATACATGCGCAGCAGCAGTTGCGAGGCCACGGCCGTGCCCGCGTCGTCGAACGTGGCGTTGCCGTAGTAGTGCTGGAACTCCTCCAGCCGCCAGCCGTTCTTGCCGATGGTGTCGTACCACTGGCGCAGCGACGCCTCGCCTGCGAAGTCGTGGATGTAGTTCCAGCCGCCCGAGGCGTGCTGCGCCGCGACGATGGCCAGCGTGGTGCGCTCGGCGGCCTGCAGGAAGCGCTCGTCGCCGGTGGCGTGGTAGGCGTCCAGGTACACGTGGCCGACCGAGGGCGTGCCCGGCGGCTGGATCCAGCACATGGTGCGGTAGGCCTCCATCTCGCCGAAGGTCTGCTTCAGGTCGGGCGAGTACGACCACACGTAGCCGCCGCGGTACGAAACCACCTCGTCCATGTAGTCGGCGGCGCGCCGCAGCGCGGTGGCCGCCTCTCCCTGCGGGCCGGATGCGCCGCCCGAACCGCCGCCACAGGCGGTGAGCCACAGCGGCGCGAGCGCCGTCAGCGCGAAATCTCTGCGTTTCATGGAATGTCTCCTCTCGTCTTCGATGCAAGGAATGCACGCGCCGTCGGCGCGGCGATCGCAGCCTGGGGATCCCGGCTGTCTTGGTGTGCAGATCATCTTGAAGGATGTCGTACAACTTGGCGGCGATTGTGGGAGGCAGGGGAGAGGAGGCGATGCGTGTTTACCCGGTCTGCCACGCTCCAGAGGGTGCGTAAGCCTTTGGTAAGGCGCTTCGAGTTAGTACCTACTTAGGCGCAAACGATTGCGCAGTCGGTATCGGTGGCCAACGTCGGGACGGCCGCAAGCGTGATTTCGGTGGCATTTCGTCACAAAGTGGTACGACAACTGCCGCTTTGCAGGGGCGGCGATGTCCCGCAAGTGATTGCGCTGCCGATCAGCGAAAGTGGTCGTATGACGAGTATTGCTGGGGGAGGGACAGGCCCTGGGCATCCATCAGCCGCAGGCCGGGCGCGGCCTCGATGGTGCCGATGCGGGCCACGGGCGTGGCCGTGGCCTGCCCGGCGGCCTGGACCTCGGCGCGGTGCTCGGGCGCGGCGGTGAACAGCAGTTCGTAGTCGTCGCCGCCGGCCAGGGCGCAGCGCAGCAGGGTTTCGTGGTCAAAAGCCGCTGATGCCCTAGTACTCATTGCCCCTTTTGCTATTAATTCAATAGCGTTCTGGGTGTCGATGCGGGCCCCCACGCCCGAGGCCTGCAGGATGTGGCCCAGGTCGCCCACCAGCCCGTCGCTCACGTCGATGGCGCTGCGGGCCAGCCCGCGCAGGGCCTGCCCCAATGCCACGC
>NZ_BAAJYR010000333.1:0-3924 GCF_057546605.1 Acidovorax sp. KPB24-03
CCCGGAAGGCGCTGGCGGGGACGGGCCCGCGGCGGCCAGCCGGCGCATTCCGCCCATCCAGTGCCTGCTGACCTTCGAGGCCCTGGCCCGCCTGCGCAGCGTGACGCAGACCGCCGACGAGCTGTGCGTGACGCCCAGCGCCGTCAGCCACCGCGTGCGCCAGCTCGAGCAGATCCTGGGCGTGCGGCTGTTCGGCCGCGCCGACTTCTCGCTCACCACCGAGGGCAGCGCGTACCTGGCCCATGTGCGCGAGGGCCTGGGCGCGCTGCAGCGCTTTCCAGGCGCGGCCACCGCGCCGGGCAAGCGGCGGCTCAAGCTGGCGGTGACGCCGACCTTCGCCCGCGCCATCCTGATCCCGCGCCTACGCCAGTTCACCGAGACCTATCCCGAGATCGACCTGGCGCTGCAGGTGTCCATCCCGCTGCTGGACGTGGTGGCCGAGGACGCCGACCTGATCGTGCGCTTCGGCCCGGGGCACTATGCCGACCTGGAGCACGTGGAGCTGGCGCGCGACCGGGTCACGCCGCTCGCCTCGCCCGCCTTCGTGCGCGAGCACGGCCCCTTCGAGCGGCCCGAGGACCTGGAGGGCGTGGCCCTGCTGCGCAGCCCGCTGGAGCCCTGGCGCACCTGGTTCGGCGCCAGCGGCCTGGACTGGGCCGAGCCCACCGAAGGCTCGCAGTTCAACGACATCGGCCTGATGTGCGATGCCGCCGCGGCCGGCATGGGCGTGGCGCTGGTGCGGCTCAAGCTGGGCGCGCCCTGGCTGGAAAACGGCACCCTGGTGCGGCTCTTTCCCGGCGAGGCACCCAGCCCGCACGCCCACTACCTGTGCTGGCGCACCGGCACCATGGACCGCTGGGAATGCGCGGCCTTCACCGACTGGCTGCGCCGCACCATGGCGTGAAACGGGGGGAGCGGCACCCCGGGCCCCCGCGCCGGGCGGCGATGGCGGGCAAAAAAACCCCGGTTTCGGCCGGCATGGGCTTGCGCGACGCGCACAGGGCCGTCAAGATTCCCAAAGGCCCTGCGCGGTGCGGGTCTATTGTGACGCCGGCGGCGGGCGCGGCTTCAAACCATCACATTACGCCTCGCCGGTTTTCCAGCAGGCCCGGCATTCAAGCCTGGGCTGCAGTGGCCGATAACCCCTAGATGCCGCACACCAGGACCTTGCGACCATGAACGCCTTCACAGAACCCCTTGCCGCGTCCGAGCTGGAACGCGCACGCACCACGGGCCTGCTGGCCGCGCTGGAACGGGTGCAATGCACCATCGAATTCGACCTGGCCGGCAAGGTCCAGCACGCCAACCCCCTGTTCCTGGCCCGCATGGGCTACGCCCTCGAGGACATCGTCGGGCAGCACCACCGCATCTTCTGCCCGCCCGACGTGGCGGCCAGCGCGGCCTACGGCGCCATGTGGGAGCGCCTGGCAGCCGGCGAGATCGTCGAAGGCGTGTTCCAGCGCCTGACCAGGAACGCCGAGCCGGTGTGGCTGCAGGCCTCCTACAACCCCATCTTCGACAGGGCCGGGCGCCCGGTGGGCGTGGTCAAACTGGCCACCGACGTGACCCAGGCGCGCCAGGCCCAGGCCGACTTCGAGGGCAAGATCGCCGCGATGGACCGGGTGCAGGCCATGATCGAGTTCGATCTGCGCGGCAAGGTGCTGCACGCCAACCCCAATTTCCTGAAGGTGTTCGGCTACACCGAGGACGAGGTCGTCGGCCAGCACCACCGGATGTTCTGCACCCCGGAAGTGGTGCGCTCGGCGGAATACGCGCGGCTGTGGGAGCGGCTGGCCCGCGGCGAATTCGATGCCGGGCGCTACCGCCGCGTGGCCAAGGACGGCTCGGACGTGTGGATCCAGGCGTCGTACAACCCCATCCTCGACTCCTCCGGCAAGCCCTACAAGGTGGTGAAGTTCGCCACCGACATCACCGAGGAAACGCGCCAGGCCGCGGAGACCAAGGGCAAGCTCGATGCCATCGGCCTGTCGCAGGCGGTGATCGAGTTCAGCGTGGATGGCCGCATTCTCACCGCCAACCCGAACTTCCTGCGCACCATGGGCTACACGCTCGATGAGATCCGGGGCAAGCACCACAGCATGTTCTGCGACCCCGATTTCGTGAAGACGCAGACCTACCGCGACTTCTGGGCGGACCTGGGCGAGGGCAAGTTCCAGAGCGCGCGCTACCGGCGCATCGGCAAGCACGACGCCGGTATCTGGATCCAGGCCACCTACAACCCCATCTTCGACGTGGAAGGCCGCGTGTACAAGGTGGTGAAGTTCGCGGTCAACGTGACCGAGCAGGTCGAACGCGAGACCGCCGTGTCGCAGAAGGTGCGGGACATCGGCGCCGTGCTGCGCACCATCTCGGACTCGATCCAGCAGGTGGCGCGCAACTCCGAGCGCTCGGCCGACCTGGCCACCCAGACCCAGCGCGAGGCCGGCCAGGGCCACCAGGTGCTGGCGCGCTCGCGCGAGGCCATCGCCGCCATCGAGCAGTCGTCCGCCGACATCCGCGACATCGTGGCCACCATCGGCGAAATCTCCAGCCAGACGCATCTGCTGGCCTTCAATGCCGCCATCGAGGCGGCGCGCGCCGGGCCGCACGGCATCGGCTTTTCCGTGGTGGCCGACGAGGTGCGCAAGCTGGCGGAAAAGTCGGCGCTCGCCGCGCAGGAAATCTCCAAGCTCGTGGGCAGCAGCGTGGCCCGCGTGGCCGAAGGCGGGCGCCTGTCCGAAGAAGTGGGCGCGGCCTTCAGCCGCATCCTGGCCGCGGTGGACAGCACCAGCCAGTCCATCGGCGAGATCCGCAACGCCATGCTGGCCCAGGAAACGTCCACCCAGGACGTCGTCGTGCTGCTGGACAAGCTGCAAGGCGCCAGTTCCGGACGCACGGGCGCATGACCGAGCCGGGCAGCCCCTCCACGCCAGCGGCGGCCGACGCTGAAGCCCCTGCCCGCGCCCAGGCGCATGTGCGGGTGCGCGTGGGCGACTGCCACATCGCCATCGCGGCGGAGCATGTGGAGCGCGCGCTTGCCATCCCGCCGCAGGGCCTGGCGGCCCTTCCCCGCCGCCAGGGCGCCCTGACCGGCATGATCGACCTGGATGGCCGTGCCGTGCCGGTGGTGTCGCTGGAGCGCTGGCTGCCCATCCAGGCCTCGCCTGCGGGCGGCGCTCTACAGCGGGTGCTGGTGCTGCACGCGGGGCCGGCGCGGATCGGGTTGCGGGTGGACGAGGTCCTGGGCGTGAAGCCCGTCGATCCGCAGGCCATCGTGCGCGTGCACCACGACGGCGGCCAGGAGGAATGGTTCCAGTCGGTCGTGCCCGCCTCGGCCGGCGCGCCGATCCTGTCGGTGCTCGAGGTCGACCGCCTGATGGCCCTGTGCCAGGTCTGGTGCGAGGACGTTGCAGCGCCAAAGGACCCGGCGCCTACGGCACGCGCCCCGGACCAGGTCCCCACCGAACGGCATGCGGTCTTCGCCGTGGGCGACGACCTGTGGGCCGTGCCGGCCAGCGCCATCCACACGGTGGTGCCCGTGCCGCACGTCGAACTGAACATGCCCCCCGGCCACCTCACGGTGGCCATCAGCACGCTGCGGGGCCGCAAGCTGCCGCTGGTGGACGTGGCCGCCGATCCGGCCCGCGCCGGTGCCGCGCTGCGCCCCTGGGTGGCCGTGCTGGAAAGCCAGGGGCAGTGGGTCGGCCTCACGGCGGACACCTGCCGGCAACTGGTCGATCTGGCTGAACCCGACCGGGCGCCCACCCCCGGCGATCCGCTGCTCAAGGGCCTGGCCCTGGTGCCCGGGCTGGGCACGCTGCGGGTGCTGGACATCGGCAAGCTGTTCGAGGCCGTGCCCGAGGCGGCCGTGAGCGACGTGGCGCCGGCGCCGACGCAGGCCGACGGCACCGAGGGCGCCGTCGG
>NZ_BAAJYR010000334.1:0-3923 GCF_057546605.1 Acidovorax sp. KPB24-03
GTGGCACCCCGGGGGCCGCGGGTGCGGCGGCTGGCGCCACGATGAGCGAGGTGCGCGTGCAGGCGGCGCGTGGCGAGGACACGGCCTACAACGCCGCTTCGTCCGCCAGCGGCACCAAGACCGAGGCCCCGCTGCGCGACGTGCCGCAGACCATCGACGTGGTGCCGCAGCAGGTGATCCGCGACCAGGGCGCGACCTCGATGCAGGACACCCTGCGCAACGTGGCGGGCGTGGGCCTGTCGCATGGCGATGGCCAGCGCGACCAGGTCAGCATCCGCGGCTTCACCAGCATCGGCGACCAGTTCGTGGACGGTTTTCGCGACGACGCGCTGTATTTCCGCGACCTGTCCAACATCGAGCGGGTGGAGGTGGTGAAGGGCCCCGCCGCCGTGCTGTACGGGCGCGGCTCGTCCGGCGGCCTGGTCAACCGCGTGACGAAAAAGCCCGGCACGGACGTGTCCGACATCGCCCTGAGCGTGGGCAGCTGGGCCGACAAGCGCGCCGAGTTCGACGTGGGCCGCGCGCCCGCGGGCAGCGACTGGTCCTGGCGCGTCACCGGCGCGGCCGAGCACGCCAACAGCTACCGCAGCCAGCAGTTCCTGGAGCGCCAGGCCATCGCCCCTTCGGTGCTGTGGAAGCCCGACGGCACCACTTCGCTCATGCTGCAGGCCGACTACCTGCACGACAAGCGCGTGACCGACTTCGGCATCCCGGCCTACCAGGGCCGCCCGGTCAACGTGCCCGCGGGCACCTATTTCGGCTCGGCCAACGCGCGCGATGCGGACACGTCCGAATCCACGGTCAGCTCGTTCACCGCCACGTTCAGCCACCGCTTTTCCGACACGCTGCGCGTGCGCAACGCCCTGCGCTACTACCACTACGACCTGGACCGCCAGAACACCCTGCCCGCGGGCACCACGAACGAGGCCGCGGGCACCGTGGCGCTCACGCGCTCGGGCGTGGACCGGCGCGAGCGCGGCGTGTTCAACCAGACCGAGCTGATCCAGAACCTGCGCACCGGCAGCGTCGCGCACGAGGTGCTTTACGGCCTGGAGCTGGGCCAGCAGAACAAGGATGCGGTCTCGTTCACCGGCGGCACGCTGGGCAACGTGAACCTGTGGAACCCGGTGCTGCCGGTGGCGCCGCTCAACGGCGGCGGGGCCGTGTCGGCCAGCGCGCTGAACCGCTACCTGACACGCGCGTTCTACGTGCAGGACCAGATCACGCTGTCGCCCGAGTGGAAGGTGCTGGCCGGCCTGCGCTACGACCGTTTCGGCCAGGAGACCGACAACCGCCTGGCGGGCCAGAGCGACTTCGAGCGCACGGACACCACCTGGAGCCCGCGCGCGGGCCTGGTGTGGCAGCCCACGGCGGCACAGTCGTACTACGTGTCGGTGAGCCGTTCCTACCAGCCCTCGGCCGAGATGTTCGCGCTGTCGGCCACCAACACGGCCATCCAGCCCGAGCAGACGACCAACTACGAAGTGGGTGCCAAGCTCGACCTGCTGGACGGCCGCGCCACGGCCACGGCCTCCCTGTTCCAGCTGGAGCGCACCGACATCAAGACCACCGACCCGGCACAGCCCACCCGGCTGATCCCCATCGGCACGCAGCGCACGCGCGGGCTGGAGCTGTCGCTGGCGGGCGAACTGGCGGCGGGCCTGCAGGCCACGCTGAGCTACGCGCTGCTGGACACGCGCATCACCCGCTCCACGGCCACCGACGCCGGCCAGGCGGTGCAGGGCAAACGCGCCACGATCACGCCGCGCAACGCGTTCTCGGCCTGGCTCACGCAGCGCCTGGGCGACGACTGGAGCGTGGGCGGCGGCATCAACTACGTGGGCGACCGCTTCGCTAATCCGGGCAACACGGTGACCCTGCCGTCGTACGCGGTGGTGGACGCGATGGCGCAGTACCGCATCGGCAAGGCGACCACGGTGCAGCTGAACCTGCGCAACCTGTTCGACCGCAACTACATCGTCTCGGCCCACGGCAGCAGCCCCAACCTGAACCTGCCGGGCGCGCCGCGCAATGCGCCGTGGGATGCTTCGTGTCCGATGCCGCGCAGGTGGCCGGCCTGCGGGCGCTGGGCATCGCATTCTTCGTCGTGGGCTCCGACCAGGCGCTGCTTCGCGCCGCGGCACGGCAGGCCATGGCGGGCGCGCTGGAATCCATCGCCGCCTGACCCCCTGGTACTACATATTGCGCGGGGTGTATGGCGTGCGCCATACTGCCCAACCCGAGACCGAGAGAGAAACATGAGTACCGAAGTCCGTTCCGTGCAGCGAGCGCTGCTCATCCTTCGCGTGATGAACGAGCGATCCACCTGGAGCCTGCAGGAGTTGCATCAGCGCACCGGCCTGGCCAAATCGACCCTGCACCGCCTGCTGAGCACGCTGGAGTCCGAGAAATACGTGCGCAGCGATCCGCACGCCTATGGGCAATACCAGCTCACGCTCGCCGTGGGCAACCTGAGCAGCGGCATCAACGAAAAGCTGCGCCTGGCCGAAGTGGCGGCGCCGCTGATGATCGCCACCACGCGCCAGATCAAGTGGCCGCTGTCCCTGGGGGTGATCGAAGGGCACCAGATCCGCGTGGTGTTCTGCACCATGCCCTACAGCCCGTACGCGATCCGGCCCTCCAGCCTGGGGCGCCGCTACGAGCTGATCCCGTCCGCGCTGGGCCGCACCTACCTGTCGTTCTGCAGCCGCGCCGAGCGCCGCATCCTGGTGGAGTCGGCCAACCTGAATGGCGACGAAAGCCAGAAGATCACCGACCTGTGGGCGATGCGCAAGATCGTGCAGCAGACGCGGCGCCAGGGCTACGCCATCCGCCACGCGCGCAGCAATGCCGAGAGCACGGCCTTCGCGGTGCCGGTGTTCGGCGGCGGGGTGTTGCGCGGCACGCTGGTGTATTCGACGTTCGCCAGCCAGATGGACGAGCGCATGCTCAAGCGTTTCCTGCCCCTGGTGCAGGCCACGGCGGACCGCATCGGGGAAGAAGCGGCCATCATGCCCGGCCAGTTGGGCGAGGCGCTGAACGGCCCGCACGTCTGACCTGGCTGCCTTGGGGCATGAGGGGACGGCGCGCCGCGCTCACCCTCAAGGCCATCCCAAGGCCGTCTCAGGGCAATTCCGCCGAGCCCATGCGTCCCAGGATCACCCGCGTGCGGCCGGAGAGGTAGGCCGAGCCCGGCGCCTTCTCGAAGCGCTTGGGCTGCGGCAGCATCACCGCCAGCCGGGCGGCCTCGGCCGCGCTGAGCTTCGAGGCGCTCTTTCGAAAGTAGTGCTGCGCGGCGGCCTCGGCCCCGAACACGCCATCGCCCCATTCCACGCTGTTGAGGTAGATCTCCAGGATGCGCTGCTTGCTCAGCAGCTGCTCCAGCGCCAGCGTGAGCACGAACTCCTGCCCCTTGCGCAGCAGCGTTCGTTCGCCCGACAGCAGCAGGTTCTTGGCCAGCTGCTGGGTGATGGTGGAGCCGCCGCGGATCTTGGGGTTGCGCACCGGCCGGTCGGGCTGCAGCTCCTGGCGCTTGGCGGCCTGGGCCTCGGCGCGGGCGTTGCGCTCCCAGGCCTTTTCGATCGCGTTCCAGTCCACGCCGTCGTGGTTGACGAAGCCGTCGTCCTCCGAGGCGATCACCGCGCGCTTGAGGGTGTCGGCGATCTGGCCGTAGGACACCCACTGCTGGCGCCATTGCAGCGTGCCGTGGGCGACCTGGCCCCAGGCCTCCGAGCGCTGGAAGGCGGTGGATTCGGGGTCGATCGCCACCATGGCCGCGATGCGGCCGACGAAGAACACCTGCAGCGCCACGAAGGCCAGCAGCACCAGCCCGATCCAACGCAGCAAGCCTTTCATGCCGTGGTCTCTCCCCAGGGCGGGTCAGTGGCCGGCGGCCATGGCGGCGCGCAGCTCGGCCAGCACCT
>NZ_BAAJYR010000335.1:0-3913 GCF_057546605.1 Acidovorax sp. KPB24-03
GGCGAGGCGGCCGCCCCCGCTGCGGCTGCACCGGCAATGCTGCCTGTACTACCTGCTGCCCGGTGAAAGCCATTGCGGCGCGTGCCCGCTGGCGCCGCAGCACCGCAGGGCGGCCGAAGCGCCGAGCGCCTGACCATGCGCGGCGCCACAGCCCACCGCAGCCGCCCGCGCCGGTGCATGAACGAACGTGCAAAGCCGGTGCGCGGGCACAGCGGTGAACAGATGGCAGCGCCGTTCGTCTTCCCGACAGGGAGCCCGGGAACGGCTGCATCCCAGGCTGCACCGCGCCCAGGCACCGGCACGCCGGCACACCCCGATCGACGCCATCGGTTCATCCACTCTTGACTGAACTCACTTCGCTCATGCCCAAGGCAAAACTCGCATATGTCCTCTCCCTGCGCAACGCGGCGGCCGACCAGGCCGGCCGGCACGTGGCCTACAAAGGGGAGCAGCGCTACATGAAGTCTCCGCTGGAATCCCTGGCCGAGGCACTGGACCAGACGCCGCTGGGCGATGCCTATTCCCTGGAAGGCATCGTGTTCGACGACGATCCGCAATCCCCGCGGGACCAGGCCGCACTGCAGGACTACGGCTTCTCCTGCGACCCCGCGCGGCCCTGGATCTTTCCCCACGGCCTGCGCACGCAGGGCCGGCCGCTCAAGGACCTGATGCATTCGGTGCCCTCCACCTACCGCCGGCTGCCGCGCGATTCGGCGCAGCGGGTGCCGGGCAAGCAGGCGTTCGAGCGCCAGTTGCGCGAGCAGCTGGACACGCTGCAGGCCGACATCGTGGTGCTCGACGGCCTGCTGGTGATCCTGGACGACCTGGCGCGGCCGGGCAATCCGTACTGGCGCCGCATCGCCAATATCCACCCGGGCATCACGCGGCCCGGCTCCCCATACCAGCGCCGCGGCGCCTACGCCACGCTCGATGCGCTGCACGGCGCGCGGGGGGAGAAGGTCATCGACTGGACCACGCGCGCGACCGTGCCCGTGCCGCCCGTGTCGATGACGGGCGCCTCCTTCCACTACGTGGACCAGGGCATCGACTCGGGCGAGGTGATCTTCGACGTGCTCGCCACGCCCATCGCCCCGGACGACACCATCTTGGAAATGCGCTGGAACAACTTCCAGCAAAGCCTGTTTCCCGCGCTGCACCAGGGGCTGGCGCTGCTGGCCGAAACACCCTCCCTCACCACACAGGAGTTGACATCCCATGCCTGCCATTCATGACCTCATCGGGATCGGCTTCGGCCCGTCCAACGTTGCCCTGGCCATCGCGCTGGAGGAAAAGCGCCATGCCAGCCGGCCCCTGGACGCCCTGTTCATCGAACGGCAGCCGGCCTTCGCCTGGCACCCGCACATGCTGCTGGACCAGTCCCACATGCAGATCTCGTTCCTGAAGGACCTGGCCACGCTGCGCAACCCCACCAGCCGGTTCACTTTCATCAATTACCTGCATGAGAAAGGCCGCCTGCCGGACTTCATCAACCTCAAGAGCTTCTACCCGAGCCGCCGCGAATTCAACGACTATCTGAGCTGGGCGGCGGAGCAATTCGAGGACCACTGCATCTATGGCGAGGACGTCTTCGAAGTGCTGCCCGAGCGGCAGCACCCCGGTGGCGCCGCGTCGCACGCGCAGCAGGCGGCGCCCGTCTCCCACCTGCGCGTGCGCTCGCGCAACCGGGCGGGCACGGTGACCGAACGGCTGGCGCGCAACCTGGTGGTGGGCGTGGGCGGCACGGCCAACATTCCCCCCGCCTTCCAGCCCTTCAGGGCCGACCCGCGCGTCTTCCACTCCAGCACCTACCTGCAGGGCATGGCAGCCCACGGCGCGGCACGCAAGATCGCGGTGGTGGGCGCGGGGCAGAGCGCAGCAGAGATCTTCATGGACCTGCAGGGCCGGCCCGGCGCGCCGCAGGTGGATCTGATCATGCGCGCCCGATCGATCCGGCCCTCGGACGACAGCCCGTTCGTGAACGAGATCTTCAACGTGGAGTTCACTGACTACATGTACAGCCGGCCGCCGTCGGAACGCTCGGCGCTGCTGGAGGAGTTCTGGCACACCAACTATGCGGTGGCCGACATGGAACTGATCCAGCAGATCTTCAAGCTCTTCTACGAACAGAAGGTCGCAGGCGGCGAGCGGCTGCGCTTTCTGCGGCGCCAGGAGGTCGGCGCGGTGCGGGCCGATGCGGCGGGCATCCACCTGTCGCTGGCGGACCAGGACAGCGGCCAGCAGAGCACCGTGCGCTACGACGCCGTGGTGCTGGCCACGGGCTATGCGCGGGCGCAGCACAAGGACCTGCTCCAGCCCCTGGCGCCCTACCTGGGCGACCTGCAGGTCGATCGGCACTACCGCGTGCAGACCCCGCCGGACTTCCAGCCCGCCATCTACCTGCAAGGGGCCTGCGAAAGCTCGCACGGTTTGAGCGACACGCTGCTGTCGGTCACGTCGGTGCGCACCGGGGAGATCGGCAACGCCCTGCTGGCCGCCACACCGGCCGCCACGGCACGTTCCCGCGGGGCGATGGAGCCGACCCCCGCCTGAACCGGCGCGCAGGCCGAAGGCCCAGGAAGGATGAGGCGGGGAGCCCAACCATCGCCAGATCGGCCGCTGTGGGACCCGACCCCGACCCGGGGATCAGGTGCCACGGCGCCCTGCACGAGCCACGCCGTCCAGTGGCCATGAAACGGAGCAATGCAACCCCTTCATGCCCCAGGCCGCGGCGCCGGCTCCACTGCTATCGCTCAGACTCCAACGCGAAATTCCACCGATCCGTCTTTTCTACGCCTTCAGAGTCAGGGTCCTCACCCGCCAGGGCCCATACGGGGAAAAGCAGTCCTGCGATCAGGAGGGCCAGAATTCGTTTCATCAATGACTCCTTGGTTGATGGACGGGTAGTGCCTTCAAGTGGCGTTGCGCTTCGCTTTGCGACCTTCCAGACTTCCGCATTTTGCAGCCTTCAGATCGCCTGACAAAGGCTCAGTCGACCCCATGCTATGATTCAAATGCGAACTATTCGCATTGAACCCAGGCCATCGCATTCTGCAGCGCCCTCCGTGCACCGGCGGCGCGAACGGATCGGCAGCCCGCCACGTGGCGGTGCCTGGGGTCCGATCATTGGCATTTGCGGGAAACGGCCTCATGCGCGATCTGATCCATGAACTGGTGACCCACTACGGGGACTTGCGCCGGCACCTGACGTACGAGCTCAGGGACCCGCACTATGCGGCCGACATCGCGCAATCGAGCTTCGAGCGGGTGTATGCCCAGGCCGTGGCCGCCAAGGGATCAGCGCCGCGCGAATCGGCAGCGCCGTCTTCGCTGTCCACCGTCGAATCGCCCCGCGCCCTGCTCTTCAGGGTGGCACGCAACCTGTGCATCGACGATTACCGCAAGCGCAAGGTCGCCCAGGACTGGGCCAGCCAGCACGCGGGCGACGAGCGCCACGGGGCAGCGCCGTCTTCCGAGTACTTCGCGGCGCAGCGCCAGGTGCTGCGCCGGCTGGTGGAAGCGATCGAGCAGTTGCCGCCCCGGCGCCGCGAGGTCTTCCTGCTGTTCAGGGCCTATGGCCACACGCGCACCGAAATCGCCGAGCGCCTGGGCATCACCGAAATGGCGGTGGCCAAGCACATGGTGCGCGCCACGGTCGATTGCTCGCGCGTGTTCGCCGAATTGCGCGCGAGCCTGATCGAACACCAGAGCCCATCCGGCCGCGCGGGCTTCGAGGCCACCCTGGCCGAAGATTTTTCCTGAGCCCCGCATGTCCCTGACCGCCGCGCCGCGAGAGCGCCTGATCGAGCACGCCATCGCGCTGATCGTGCAGGCCGATGTCGCACCCGAGCCGGCCGCGCAGGACGCGCGCGCCACGCTGGCCCAGTGGCGCCAGCGCTCGGGCGAGCACGAGGCC